>CAISKG010000055.1 GCA_903885855.1 uncultured Planctomycetaceae bacterium | reverse complement strand
CGCGCTCGGCGAGGCGATCGCCATGGCGATCGACGACGCCTCCGACCGGGTGCTCGCCGGCGTCGTGCTCCTCACCGACGGCCGCTCGACGATCGGCATCGACCCGCTCGACGCGGTGCGGCGTGCCGCGGAGGCGTCGGGGGGCCAGCCGCGGGCGCCGGTGATCTCGGTGCCCATCGGCTCCCCGGAAGCGCCGGCCGACGTCGCCGTGGCCGAGGTGCTCGCCGCGCCGGAGGCGGCGCTGGGCGACACCGTGGCGGTGTCGGCGACGATCCTCTCCGGCGGCCTCGCGCGGCGCGCGGTGACCGTCGAGCTCCTCGCCGGCGGCAGCGTCGTCGCCACGGCCGATCTGGTCCTGCGCGACGGTCGGCAGGCGGTGGCGCTCGAGTGGCAGGCCGACGCGCCCGGGACGACGCTCCTGGCGGTGCGCGTGGCGCCGGAGCCCGAGGAGATCACCCCGGACAACAACCTCCTCGAGACGCCGGTCGAGGTCACGTCGCGCAGGGTGCGCACGCTCGTCGTCGACGCGGCGCCGCGCTGGGATCTCCGCTTTCTCGACCACGCCCTGCGGCGCGACAGCGGCTTCGAGGCCACGATCGTGGTGGCGGGAGCCGGCGGGGCGGCGCCGCTGCCGGCCGACGTCGAGGCCTGGGGCCGGTACGACCTGGTCGTGCTCGGCGACGTGCCCGTGGCGCTGCTGCCGGAGGCGAGCCAGGCGGCGCTCGTGGAGGCGGTGGAGGAACGCGGCGTGGGCGTGGTGCTGCAACCCGGCGGGGAGCACCTGCCGCGCGACTACGCTCGGACGCCCCTCGAGCGGCTCTTCCCCGTGGAGGTCGACCACCGCACGGGGGGCGGGGCGGGCGCCGTCGAGGCGGCCGACTTCAAGCCCTTCCGGATGCGCGTCACCGCCCGCGGGGCCATGCATCCGGCGCTGGCGATCTCCGGCGACGCCACCCGCAATCGCGCCGCCTGGAACGCCATGCCGCCGTTCTTCCGCGTGGCGGCGGCACGGGTCGCCAGTCCGGCCGCGACGGTGATCGCGGAGGTGGACCGCCCCGCGGGGATGGAGGGCGACGGCCCGGTACCGCTGGTGGCGGAGGCGCCGGCGGGGCGGGGGCGCGTGGCCTGGATCGGCACCGAGGAGACCTTCCGCTGGCGCCGCAACGTCGGCGACGCGCTCTTTTGGCGCTTCTGGGGGCAATTGCTGCGGAGCGTGGCGCGACGCGACGATCGGCCGTGGGACGCCGACTGGCTCGTCGTCACGCCCGCGCGGTGCGAGCCGGGGAGCCCGGTGTTCGTGGAGGCGAATCTCGTCGACGGCGCCGGGAAGCCGATGCCCGCCCCGGCCTGCACGGCGCAGAAGGTCTCGGTGCGCGGGCCCGACGGCGCCGACGTCGCGCTCGAACTCCGCCCCGGGGGCCGCGACGGCCTCTGGCAGGGGTCCTTCGTGCCCGCCGCGGCCGGGCGCTTCACGCTCGCCCTCCCCAAGCGCGGCGGGGCGTTGTCGACCGATCTGGTGGTCGCCGAGCCGACGCGCGAGCGGGCGCTGCCCGGGGTCGACCGCGAGACGCTGCGCGGTCTGGCGGACCTCACCGGGGGCACGGTGGTGGAGCCGGGCGACCTCGAGGGGCTCCGCGCCGTCCTCGCCGCGCGCCCCATGGAGACGCGGCGCCTGGTCGAGGACGAGGTGTGGGACACCTGGCCGGTGCTCGTGGCGCTGGTGGGCCTGTACGTCGTCGACGTCGCCGTGCGGCGGCTGTCGGGATTGAGTTGACCTTCGCGCGAGGTGCGTCATGCGTCGATCCGCCAAGCCCCGCCGGCTCGCCGTGGCCCTCCTGGCGGCGCTGTCGGCGCCGTGGGGCGCGGCGGCGGGGCCGGGCGTCGCGGCCGCGGAGCCCGCCGGCTCCGCCGAGGCCGACGCCCGCGATCTGGTGCGCGTCGAGGCGGCCGTGGATCGGGGCCTCGAATACCTGGCGGTGAAGCAGGATCCGGGCGGCTCGTGGCAGCACGGCATGTCGCAGCAGCCCAACACCGGCATCAACGCCCTCTGCCTCCTGGCCTTCATGGGGCGCGGCCACGTGCCGGGGCGCGGGCCCTACAAGGAGACGGTCGGCCGGGCCCTCGACGCGCTGGTGGCCGCGCAGCAGCCCGACGGGCTCGTGGTCCGTTCCGGGGGCAACTCCCACGGCCCGATGTACGAGCACGCCCTCGCGACCCTGGCCCTCATCGAGGCCTCCGGCTGGCGTTCCGACGCGGCGATGCGCGACTGCTGCCGCCGCGCGGTGGAGGTGATCCTCGGAGCGCAGAACGCGGAGGGGGGATGGCGCTACCAGCCGCGGCCGTCGGACGCCGATCTGAGCGTCACCGTGATGCAGGTCGTGACGCTCCGCGCCGCCCAGAGCGCGCGCTTCGAGGTGCCGCAGAAGACGCTCGACGACGCGGTGCGTTACATCAAGCGCTGCGCGAAGCCGGACGGCGGGTTCTCCTACCAGCCGGGGCAGGGGGTGAAGAACGCCCAGTCGGCCGCCGGCGCGCTGTCGCTGCAGCTCCTCGGGCAGTACGACGACCCCGACGTGGCGGGGGCGCTCGCGTCGCTGCAGAAGCGCGACTACCGGCCGCAGATGGACGAGTACTTCCACTACATGAACTACTACGCGATGCAGGCCCACTTCCAGGCCGGCGAGGCGCAGTGGGCCACCTGGAGCCCGCGGGTGCGCACGCTCCTCCTGGAGAACCAGAACGCCGACGGCAGCTGGCCGGGCTGGGGGGAGGAGCGGATCAACGGTCCGGCGAAGAACTACTCGACGGCGATGGGGGCGATCACGCTCGAGGTGTACATGCATTTCCTCCCGGCCTACCAGCGCTGATCCCGCGGCCGCGGGAGTCGTGACGGAGGCCATCCTGAGAGCGGGGCGAAATTCATCTTGCCCCCGCCGGAGATCGGGGTTTCAATCCGGAAGGATGCCAGCCGACATCCGCCGGAGCCCGACGATGGCGAAACGGTCCGCGGCCGAGCCGGGGCAGGCTGCATCGCGCGGCGACGCGGCCGCGCCGGGCGTGCCCCAGGCCGCGGTCGTCGCCATCCGGGGCGGGCGGGTCTGCCTCATCACCTCGTCGAGCGGGCGGCGCTGGGTCGTGCCGAAGGGCAAGTGCCCGGGCAGCCGCGGCCTCCGCGCCACCGCCCGTCGCGAGGCCTGGGAGGAGGCGGGGCTCGTGGGGCGCCTGGCCGGGCGTCCCCTGGGCCGCTACGAGATCCAGAAGGCGGGCTGCCGCCACGTGGTCGTGGTCTACCGGATGTGGGTCACCGAGGCCGCCAGCGACTGGCCGGAGCGGCGCAAACGCCTCCGCGACTGGGTCCGCCCCGCCGACGTGCCGGCGCGGATCGATCACCCCGGACTGCGGGACCTGCTCCGCGTCGCCCTGGCCGGCCCGCGGGCCGCCTGACCGCCCGCCGCGGGGGGGGGGGGCGCGGGGCGGGGGCACCATTTCAGGGGGGTGGATCGCCAAGGTTGTGTGGACGATTCATGTCGAGACGACTATTATTCCGACATGAGCAAGGTGAAAGGAGCCTCGCGGGTCGGGCCCGGTGCCGTGGCGGCACGCCGCTTCGATTCCCTCGAGCAAGAGGCCTACCTGAACCTGTGGCGCACCTACGACCGGCTGAAGTCGATCGAGGAGGAGGTGTTCGGCGCCCACGCGCTCTCCGCCCAGCAGTACAACGCCCTCCGACTCCTGGCTGACGCCCAACCCGACGGGCTCCCCACGCTCTCCCTCGCGGCGCGGCTGGTGTCGCGGGCCCCCGACATCACCCGGCTGGTCGATCGGTTGGAGGCCAGGGGGCTCGTGCGGCGCGAGCGGCCGGCCGACAACCGCCGTGTGGTGCGGATCGTCCTCACCGGGGAAGGTACCGCCCTCCTCGGGCGCATGGCCGGCGAGGTGGTCGCCTGCGGCGTCCGGCAACTCGGACACCTCCCCCCCGCCGATCTCCGCACGCTCGTCTCCCTGCTCAAGGACGCCCGTCGTCCCCACGAGCCCGCCGAATCCAGGACCGAGGCCTGATCAGCCCTCCGCAGCCTTCCCAGGAGTCGCCTCCATGGTCGCCCGCACCGGCACGTCGAACCTGCCCCGTGATCCCGGCCACGTCGTCGTCATCGGCGGCGGGCCCGCCGGCGCCACCGCGGCCACGCTCGTCGCCCGCCACGGGCATCGCGTCACGCTCTTCGAGCGGGAGGTGTTCCCGCGCTACCACATCGGCGAATCGCTGATCCCCGAGACGTTCTGGGTCTTCGAGCGGCTGGGGATCCTCGACGCGCTGCGATCGAGCCGGTTCGTCCGCAAGGAGAGCGTGCAGTTCGTGACCGGGACGGGCAAGCTCTCCGAGCCGTTCTATTTCCCCGACCACAAGGACCACGAGTCGTCGCGCACCTGGCAGGTGCTGCGCAGCGAGTTCGACGCTATGATGCTCGACAACGCCCGCGCCCACGGCGTCGAGGTCCACGAGGGGGCGCGGGTGCTCGAGGTCGTGTTCGAGGGGGGGCGGGCCCGGGGGGTGCACGTGGATGCCCCCGAAGGACGCCGCTTCGTGCCCGCCGACGTCGTCGTCGACGCCGCCGGCCAGGCCGGGCTCATCCAGGATCGGCTCGGTCTGCGGCAGTGGGATCCGGATCTCAAGAAGGCGGCCCTCTGGACCTACTGGAAGGGGGCCACGCGCGACGCCGGCCGCGACGAGGGGGCGACCCTCGTGATGCAGCTCGACAACAAGCTCGGGTGGTTCTGGTACATCCCGCTGCAGGACGACGTGGTGAGCGTGGGCGTGGTCGCCCCGCACGATTACCTCTTCAAGAACCGCACCACGAAGGACCACGAGGCGATCTACGCCGAGGAGGTGGCGCGCTGCCCCGGCGTCGGCCCGCGCATCGCCGGTGCCGAGCGGGTGGCCCCCTACCGCGCGGCGAAGGAATATTCCTACCGCTCGAGGCAGGTGGCCGGCGACGGCTGGGTGCTCGTCGGCGACGCCTACGGCTTCCTCGACCCGCTCTATTCCTCCGGGATCCTCCTGGCTCTCCACTCCGGTGCCCTGGCCGCGGACTGCATCCACGACGGCCTCTCCCGCGGCGACACCTCGGGCGCCGTCCTCGGCGCGTGGGGGCCGACGTTCAACGAGGGGATGGATCGGATGCGCCGGCTGGTGGTGGAGTTCTACGACGGCTTCAACTTCGGCAAGTTCGTCCGCCGCCACCCCGACCTCAAGGGGCACATCACCGACATGCTCATCGGCGACCTCTTCAACGACCGCGTCGACGCGATCGTGGCCCCGATGGACGCCATGCGGGCCGAGGCGACGGGAATGGCGATCGCCCCAGAATGACGCCGGAACCCCCGGAACTCACTCCGCCGGCTCCGCCACCACCATCGCGTGGACGTCGAGCCGCGGCACCGTCACCCCGGGCCCGTGGCCGTCGTCGGTGACCTCGAGCGTCGTGCCGAACGGCTCGAGACGCACCTCGCGCCAGCGCGACCCGGGCGCGAAGCCGACGCGGATCCCGTGGATCGGCACCGTCTCCTCGCGGAGCGGGACGTCGTCGGTGCCCAGGGCGTGGCCTCCGGTCGTGTTGACGTCGTTGAACAGATGGACGACGAGCCTGCCGCCCGGTTGCCGCCGGACCGTCGCGTGGACGCACATCGGAGCCGCGACGCGCACCGGCGGAGGCCTGTCGCCGGCCGCCCATCCGATCGCCGCGGCCAGGACGCGTCGCTGGTAGGGATAGGGATACCTCCAGTAGGCCGCGTCGACACCCGCGGCGAGGTACACCGCCCGGCCGCGCCCGTGGCGGCGCGCCGTCACGGCGGGAAGGGGCGCGCCGCCCCCCTCGGCCTCGATGGTGGCGAGGATCTCGGTCCCCGGACGCGGTTCGACGCGGACCGCCGGCCCCTTGAAGGTCACCGGGTCGGTGCCGACCAGCGCGGCGAGTGTCGGGTCGGCGGCGAGGAAGGTGCCGGGGAGCGAACGCCAGCGGAAGATCCCACGGCGCCGTTCGTGCCAGTCGGGGGGCAGCGATCGGGCGAAATTGACGTCGATCTCGGCCACGTCGCCGGGCAGCGACGTGGCCGGGCCGCGGTGATCGACGCCCAGCACCTCGGCGAGCGCGAGCGCCCCCCGCGAGTCGCCGAGGGGCGTGCACAACGAGGCGTCGAGGCTGGCGACGAGACCTCCCCCCCCGCGCACCCACGCGTCCAGCGCCCCGATCGCGGCATCGTCGAGGCAGGCGGTGTTGGGGAGCACGACGACCGCCTGACGGGCGAGGAACTCGGGCGAGAGCCGCCAGTCCTCCACCACGGTCACGGGGAGGTGTTCCTCGGTGACCGCGCGGAAGGTTCCCACCACGTGGGCCAGATAGCGCTCCTCGACGTGCGCCGCCGACCGGCCGTGGAAGGTCTTCGTGGCGTCGCTCATCACCAGCGCGCCCCAGGGCTCCGGCTCGGCGTGGACGAGCCAGCGCCGCCGCTGTGCCACGGCGTCGAGCGCGGCCCACAGGTCGCGCTGGAGACGCGGCGGCTGGGCGACGGCGACGCTCGCGCCGCAGCCGTGCGTGAGGCAGAGCATCATCCGGCGGAGGATCTCGTGCCCCGGGAAGGAATCCTTCCCGTAGGGATTGCCATGGCTCATCAGGTAGGGCTCGCTGAAGGCCACGCGGTGATCGGTCGTGGCCCAGGCGTAGGCCACGCCGAAGGCCGGGAGGATCGTGTCGCCGCGGTTGGTCTCGTCGAGCCACAGTTCCTGGTCGGGGGCGTCGAATTGCAGGTTCATCCGCGCCGGCATGGTGCGCGGCAGCGAGAGGAAGTGGCCGAAGCGGCCGCCGTTGGTGGTCCAGGTGACCAGCGCCACCTCGGGCTTGATCGCCTTGAGCCGCCGCTGCGCCTCCGCGACGAGCGCTTCCAGCCGCGCGTCGGCCCAGGCCTGGTAGCGGCGGAACGCCGGATCGTCGAGGTCGGCCGGGGGAATCTCGGCGTTGCGCTCGGCCCGGTAGGCCGCGCGGCAGGACGCGCACCAGCAGCCGCCGCCGTGGTGGAGGCCGTCGAAGCTGAAGGCGTCGACCTCCGGGTGCGTGCGGAGAATCTCCTCGAGCAGGGAGACGAAGAACCCGCCGTACGGCCCCAGCAGGCAGAGCATGCCGCCGTGCGGGAACCGCTCCAGGTCGACCTCGGGGATCTCGCGCGTGTCGGTGGCGATGCGGCGCCACTCGGGGTGCGATTCCCACACCTCCGCCTGGAGGGTCGGCGGACAGACGGCGAGGATCCGCACCCCGAGCCGCCGGTACTCGGCGATCTCCTCGCGGATGCGCTCCACCGGCACGTGCGGGCTCCGCCTCCGCAGCAGTCGGCTGTCGTAATACGGATAGAAGGGGTCGACGAAGTTCATCTCGCTGATCGTCACCCCGTGGCGCACCGCCTCCTCGCGCGCCTCACGCGTCATGCCGGAGAGGGTGTAGCCCACGCCGGTGGTCTCCCGGACCCAGGCCGGGATCGCCACCGGGGGAGGAGCCGCGTCCTCCCCGTGGAGCGGCCCCGCGGCGGCCGTCAGGATCGCGAGCAGCGGGATCGTGAGCCTGGCACGGGGCGTGGACATGCGGCCTCCGGTGGTGGGGTGGGAAGCATCGTTCCGCGAGGCGGCGGCGGGCGCCGACCGTTGCCGCTGGGCGGTGGCGGGGGATATCATGCCCGCTCGAGCAAGGATCGGTGCACGAAGGCGACTCGAGGGGGGGACCATGATCATGCCGCGACGCCCGCACGACGTTCTTCCGGTGCTGGTCGCGGCCGCGGCGCTCGCCGCGGCCGGCTGCGAGCCCTCGAAGCCGAAGCCGATCTCCGAGACGACGCCCCCCGTCCAGACGCGCAAGACGATCGGCAAGACCACGCAGAACGTCCTCGAGATGGCCGAGGCGGTGCGCTCCGGCGGCGTGCCCGCCGAGACGAGCATCACCGGCTCGGGCCTCGAGGCGATCACCTCCGACGCCTACCGCACGAGCGTCGGGAAGCTCGGCGTGATCGCGGTCCAGCAGAAGATGCAGATCGTCGAGGCGGCCGACGGCCCGAAGCCGATGGGCTACGAGGAGTTCATGAAGAAGATCATCGGCAAGGGGGAGCCCGACGGGATCCAGCTGCCGATGCTCCCCTACTACCAGGAATGGGCCTACGATCCCGAGGCGAAGACGCTGGTGGTGATGGAGTTTCCCCAGCGCAAGGAGCAGCGCCAGCAGGAGACGACCGGCGCGTCGGGGCTGTGAGCGCCGGCGCTACGGCGTGTGGGGATCGGTGAAGGGGGCGCGCTCGAAGGGGCAGTCGTCCTCGAGGCGCGGGTCGCCCGCGCGGCGGAGGCGGGCCTCCAGTTCCTCCGCGAGCCGCCGCCGGATCGCGGCATGGCGCGGATCGTCGGCGACGTTGGCCAGCTGCTCGGGGTCGGCACGGAGGTCGTAGAGCTCCTCCGCCGGCCGCTTGGCGAACGCCCGATCGTGGAACGGCCGCCAGCGCGGGTCGTGGGCGTGGGTCACGATCCAGGCCTTGGTGGGGCCGGCATCCATGTCGGCGAAGGCGACGAAGTGATCGGAGACCAGCCGTGCCGGATCGGCCCGGACGGCGCCGAGGTCGGCCGCGGCGTCGCCGGGCACCGGCATCCCCATCGGCCAGCGGTCGGGGGCGAAGTTGCGCACGTAGAGCCAGTCGCGGGTGCGCAGCGCCCTCGCCGGGTACGGCAGGTTGCCGGGGCGGGCCGCGGCGACGTGGCGCTCGCGCCCCACGACCACGCCGTCGCGCGCGGGATCGATGACGCCCCCCCGGTCGGCGAGGAGCTGCGGCAGGAGGCTGCGGCCATGGAGATCGTCGGGCATCGTCGCCCCCCCGATGGCGGCGAAGGTCGGGGCGAGGTCGGCGAGGGTGAGGAAGTCGTCCACCACCCGGCCGGGCACGCCGCCGGGCACCCGCGCCACGAGCGCGACGCGCGTGCCGAGGTCGTGGAGCGTGCACTTGCCGTGGGGCACGCCGGGCATGCCGTGGTCACCGGTGGCGACGACCAGCGTGCGCTCGAGCGCACCGCGGGCCTCCAGCCGCGCCAGGAGCGCTCCCAGCGCCGCGTCCACCGCCTGCACCTCGCCGAGGTAGTCGGCCACGTCCTCGCGCACCTCGGCCACGTCGGGCAGGCTGCCCGGCAGGCGGCCGGCCAGCGTCTCCCCGTCGATCCCCCACAGCCGTGCGCCCGAGCCGCGCTTCCAGCGGCGGTGGGTGTTGGTGGGGCCGAACCAGAAGGCCCAGGGGGAGCCCGCGGGGACGGCGTCGAGGAACGCGTCGAAGTTGGCGGCCACCTCGGTGGCGAGGATCGCGTGCGCCTCCGCCGGCTCCCAGCCGTCGGCGACGAGCCGGGTGGCGCTGGCCGACCAGGTCATGAAACGGCGGCCCGCCCGCTCGAAGGCGTGGGCCTGCCCGCCGTAGGGCGCGTCGGGCGGCTTCCCGGGGCTCCACACCTTCCCGCACTTGCCCAGCGCGTAGCCGGCCTCGCCGAGGGCCAGCGGCCAGGAGCGGATCGCGTCATCCCAGCGGGCGCCCTGGAGGATGGCGCCCGTGCCGCAGCGGAAGAAGGCCCGGCCGGAGAGGAGGGCGCTGCGGCAGGGGGTGCAGGAGGGGGCGTCGACGAAGGCGTTGCGGAACAGCACCCCCTCGCGTGCCAGCCGGTCGACGTGCGGCGTGCGCACCACGTCGTTGAGGCCGGGGCGCCCGTCCCCCGCCGCCCGGTCGGCGGCGGCAAGGCAGGAGGCGTAGCGACCCCAGTCGTCGGCACAGACGAAGAGGATGTTCCAGCGTGGCGCGTCGCCCGCCGCGGCCGGCACGCAGGCGGCGAGCGCGACGAGCAGCGCCCCTCCCGCCCCGTGCCACCTCCGCCGCGTCCCACGCACCGGGCCGGCCCTCACACCCGCGGGATCTCGAAGCCCTTCCGCGGCGTGCGGGCGGCGAGCCCCGCGGCCTGTTCGTCGCCGGTGATCTTCTCCGCCGCCGGATCCCAGGTGATCTTCCGGCCCAGCCGCCCGGCGATGCTCGCCAGATGGCAGGTGTTCATCGCCATGATGTGGCTGTAGACGTCGGAGACGGGCAGGCCCCCCTCGCGGATGCAGCGGTAGAAGTTCTCCTTGTGCCCCTCGAAGGGCTTCCCCTTGTAGAGCTTCTGCACGTCGGCGTCGGTGAACTGGTCCTTGTCCCAGTTCTCCTCGATCGGCTTGCCGGTGCACTTCTCGCGGTTCACGAACATCCGCCCCTTCTCCCCCTCGAAGAGGACGCCGTTGTCGGAGCGGCTGTCGATCACCATCTCCACGCCCGAGGGGAAGAGGCACTTCACCGCGAAGTCGTGGGCGGTGTTGTAGGAGTCGTCCTGCGTCGGCCAGCCGTCCTTGAAGGGGACGGGATGCTTGACGTCGGTGCCGTCGATGCTCGTCGGGCCCTTGCCCTTGGTGTCCTCGCGGAGGGCCCACTGGGCGATGTCGACGTGGTGCGCGCCCCAGTCGGTGAACTTGCCGCCGGAGTACTCGTACCACCAGCGGAATTCATAGTGGCAGCGCTTCTCCCGGAAGGGGACCTCGGGAGCCTGGCCGAGCCACATGTTCCAGTCGAGCTCCTTGGGCGGCTCGGCCACCGGAAAGGGGCCGCCGGTGGGGCTGCCGTTGATGCCCACCGTCACCTTCTTGATCGGCCCGAGCAGCCCCTTGTGGACCATGTTCACCGCCCGGAGGAACTGGTCCTTCTGACTGCGCTGCTGGGTGCCGATGAAGAACACCTGCTTGGGATACTTCTCGGCCGCGGCCCGGCAGAGGCGGTTTTCCTCGAGCGTCAGCGAGAGGGGCTTCTGGCAGAAGACGTGCTTGCCGGCCTGCAGCGCCTCGACGGCGATCTTCACGTGCCAGTGGTCGGTGGTGACGATGCTCACCACGTCGATGTCGCTCCGCTCGAGCACCTTGCGGTAGTCGCGGTAGGCGTCGGCCTTCCCCTTGCCGATGTGGCCGTCTTCGCGGGCCCGGGAGGAATGGCGGTCGTCGACGTCGCAGACGGCGAGGATGTCGCCGAAGTGGGCGTGGGCGTGGGCGTCGCCGGTGCCCATCGAGCCGGTCCCGATGCAGCCGATGCGCGGGCGGTCGTTGGCGGCGACGTTGGCGAAGGCGCGGGACGTCCAGGGGAAGGCGGGAACGAGCCCCCCCGCGGCGGCGGCGGCGCCGGTGCCAAGGAAGCGACGGCGCGACGGAACGATGGACCGGGACATGGCTGGATGACTCCCGCGGGCGTGTGGACCTGTGGACGGTGAAGGGCGGACGGCGACGGACCGCGATCGGACCCCCCGGGCGGGAGTCTACCCGGCGCGCGGCACCGTCGCCAACGCGGCGCTGGCGGCGGAGGGGAGCCTCGGCGGGGGCCCCGCGTTCTCCGCGCCGGCTTTCCGGCTGCTATCCTCGACGGGGCGTGGTGGGGCACGGAAGGCCCCGCGCGGCGGCACGGCCCTCGCGGCGGCCGCGCCCGGGAGCCGCAGTGGGCCAGGAGGCACAGCAGCGCATGGGAGCGATGGAGCGATCCCCAGGGATGCCGGGCGACGACGACCTGGCGCGACGTCTCCCGTCGCGCACGGCGGCGTACTGCGTCGGCCTGTTGTCGGAGGGCCCGCTGGCCGGCGCGCAGGTCGAGGTGCGCGTGGTGGCGCCGCGGCGGACGAAGTACGGCGATCATCATGCGCCGGGCCGCGGCCGCCCCGCGCACCGCATCACCGTCAACGAGGATCTGAATCCCTACGCCTTCCTCACCACGTTCCTCCACGAGGTGGCCCACGCCCTCACCTGGGAGCGGCACGTCCGCGGGAGGAGCCGCTTCGCCCGGCATGTGATGCCCCACGGGCCGCAATGGAAGGGGGAGTTCGCCCGGATCCTCCTGCCGCTGATCGACGCCGGCACGCTCCCCGGCGACGTCGCCCTGGCCCTCGCCCGGTCGCTCTGCGATCCCCGCGCGGCGACCTGCTCCGACCGCGGGCTCGTCGAGGCGCTCTCCCGCTACGACGCGCCCGATCCGTCGCGGGTGCGCGTCGAGGATCTGCCCGTGGGGGCGGCGTTTCGCATCGACGGCCGGCGGGCCTTCCGCAAGGGGGCGAAGCTGCGCAGCCGCTACCGCTGCTTCGACGCCGTGACGGGGGTGGAATACCGCGTCCACGCGCTGTGCCCGGTGGTGCCCTGCGCCGCCGAGGGCCCGCAGCGTGTCAGCCCGCCGGGGCGACGTCGAGCGTGAGGCCGGCGGCGGCGGCCCACCGGGCCACGATCGCCAGCTCGGCCGCGGTGGGGGCGCGGTTGTGACGCCCGCGCGCCTGCCCGATCCGCCGGCTCGCGGGGTGGACCTGGATCGTCAGCCGCGGCTGCGTCTCCCCGGCGGCCGTGCACTCGAGCGTCCAGATGGTCGAGACGCCCGCGGCGCACGAGCGCGCGTAACTGGCCACGCAGTGGTTCATCCGCCGCCCCTCGAGCACCAGCCCCTCCCCGGTGGTGATCTCGCGGATCCGCCACACGCGCCGCTCCTCGGGCCGCGTCCCCTCGACCGACTCGTGTTCCGCGATGCCGCTGGGGGCCCACTCCAGCGCCAGCGTGTCGGGCGCCGCGTGCCCCAGCCGTCGGTGCCAGGCCTCCACGTCGCGGAGCGTCGCCTCGACGGTGCGGCCGCGCATGGAGAGGCCGGGGCGCGGCGGGCCTGCCCCCGCCTCGGGGAGCGCCTGCCCCGGTGCGATCTCCGGCTCGAAGCGCTGCGCCTGGATCCAGTCGACGATCGGCCCGACCTGCTCGGGATCGAGGAGGGGGTTGGCGACGAAGAACCGGATCACCTCGGCCCAGAACTCGGGGTGGGCGTAGTCGCGGCCGAGGCGCGTGCGGCGGACCGCGTCGGCCAGTGACGCCGAGCCCCCGGCCGCGCGCACCACGGCCCAGCGCAGCGCCGGCTCCACCGGGCAGTCGTCCGGCGCGCGGAGGAACCAGCCCGCCAGCGCACGCGACACCGCCACCGGCAGGCCGGGGGCGTGGCGGAGGCTGCCGCCTCCGCCGAGAAACACGAACCAGCCCTGCTCGCGCTCGTCCCCCTCCGTCCAGGACCGGTCGAGGAAGCGCGGAAGGTCGTGGCGCGCGTAGAGATGGCGGGCGAGGGAGCCGAACTGCCGCGCGGCGTTGTGCGTGTTCGGCACCCAGGCTTCCGCAGGGCGGAGCCGCGGTGCGGCACAGGCCAGGAGCGCCACGAGGCCGGCGGCGAGCGCGGGATCGGCACCGATGTCGCAGCGGTCGTCGACGGCCACGAGTTCGGCGGCGAGGATCTCGGCCTCGGCCGCGCCGCGGG
>CAISKG010000054.1 GCA_903885855.1 uncultured Planctomycetaceae bacterium | reverse complement strand
GCATGCTGCGGACGTTGGGCTCCTGGCGGCGCACGTCCTCCGCGCCCATGTAGACCACGCACTCCAGGCCAAAGCGGGCGCAGGCCGTGGCGGTGGCCACGCCGTGCTGCCCGGCGCCGGTCTCGGCGATGATGCGCGACTTGCCCATGCGCATCGCGAGCAGCCCCTGGCCGAGGGTGTTGTTGATCTTGTGGGCGCCGGTGTGGCCGAGATCCTCGCGCTTCAGCCAGATCCTCGCGCCGCCGGCGTACTCGGTGAGCCGCTTGGCGAAGTGGAGCGGGGTGGGGCGGCCGACGAACGTCGCCTCGAGGCCGTCGAGCTCCGCCTGGAAGGCCGGATCGGCCCGGGCTTCCTCGTAGGCGGCGGTGAGCTGGTCGAGGGCGGCGGAGAGGGTTTCGGGAACGTAGCGGCCGCCGTAGGCTCCGAAGCGGCCGTGCTCGTCGGGCACCTGCGCGATGCCGCCGGGGGGCAGCGTGGGGCGGGCCGTGGTGGGGGGCATGGGACCTCGTCCGGACGGCGGGATCGGGCTCGTGGACGATTGTAGCCACCCCCGCGGGTGCTACCATCCAGGCCCCCTCCCGCGCGCCCCCTGCCATGCCGGAACTCCCCGAAGTCGAGACGATGCGGCGCGGGATCGCGGCGCTTTCGGGCGCGCGGATCCTCGAGGCCCGTTTCCCCGTGGGGCGCTGCCGCCCGCTCTCGATGCGGCCCGCACCGGGGCGCCTCGCCGAGGCCCTCGGCGGGGCGGTGATCGGACCGGTCACGCGCCACGGCAAGCGCGTGGCGATCGCCCTGGCGGGCGGCGGACCGGACGCCTGGCTCGTGATCGAGCCGCGCATGACCGGGCTCCTGCTCGTCGCCGACCCACCGACGGAGAAGCACCTGCGCATGGAGCTTCTCCTCGACGGACCCGTGCGCCGGCTCCTCTTCTGGGACCAGCGCGGCCTGGGCACGATCCGGCTCCTCGACGCGGCCGGGCTCGAGCGCGCCTGCGGCGGCGCGGCCCTCGGCCCCGACGGGCTCGTCGTCACCGCCGAGGCGCTCGCCGAGCGCCTCGGCGCGTCGCGCCGTGCCGTGAAGGTGGCCCTCCTCGACCAGCGGGCGGTGGCGGGGATCGGCAACATCTACGCCGCCGAGATCCTCCACCGCGCCGCCATCGACCCCCGCGTCCCCTGCCGGCGCCTCCGGTCCGACGACTTCGAGCGGCTCGCGCGGGCCGCCCGGCGGGTGCTGGCCAGCGCCGTCGACCACGAGGGGTCGAGCATCGGCGACGAGCTCTACCGCACCGCCGACAACCGCAAGGGACGTTTTCAGCGTCTGCACCGCGTGTACGGCCGGGCCGGACACCCCTGCCGGCGTTGCGGCGGGGCGATCGCGCGGATCGTGCAGGCCCAGCGATCGACCTTCTTCTGCCCCGGCTGCCAGCGCGCCGCGGGGGCCCGCGGCTTGGTGCCGGGGCGGCGGCGAGCGTAGGCTGCACGCAGACAGGTTCCGCCTCCCCCGAGCTCGCACCACCGCCGGAGGTCCACTCCCATGCCCCGTCGCACCGAGAGCGCCGCGATCGGCCGCCGTCGTTTCCTCTCCGCCGCCGCGGCGCTGGCGGCGTCGCCGGCGATCCTCCGCGCCGCGGAACCCTCGGCGGCGAGCACCGCCGAGACCCTCGCCCAGGCCCTCCATGCCTCGCTCTCCCCGGCGCAGCGCGCGGCGGTCTGTTTCCCCTGGGACCACGTCCACCCGAAGTTCGGCCTGCTGCGATCGCGCGTCGGCAACAACTGGAACGCCACCGAGCCGGAGCTTTCCAGCGACTTCTACACCCCCGAGCAGCGGCGGATGGTGCGCGACATCTTCGAGCACATCATCCACCCCGAGTGGCACGCCGCCTTCGACCGGCAGATGGAGGACGACTGCGGGGGCTTCGGCCACGCCCAGTCGCTGGCGCTGCTCGGCGAGCCGGGGAGCGGGACGTTCCAGTTCCTCCTCACCGGCCGCCACCTCACGCTGCGTTGCGACGGCGACTCCGCCGACCACGTCGCCTTCGGAGGCCCGATCTTCTACGGCCACGACACCGGCTCCTTCGACGAGCCGGCCGACCACGCGGGCAACGTCTTCTGGCCGCAGGCCGTGGCCGCCAACAAGGTGGCGGCGATGCTCGACGGCCGGCAGCGCGAGGCGGCGCTGGTGGCCCGGTCGCCGGCCGAGAACGCCGTCGCCTTCCGGGGCGACTCCGGCGACATCCCGGGCCTGGCCGTCGCGGAGCTCGCCCCCGACCAGCGTGCCGAGCTCGACCGCGTCGTCGCCACCCTCCTCGAGCCCTTCCGCGACGGCGACCGGGCCGAGGTGCGGGCCTGCCTCGCAGCCCAGGGAGGCCTCGAGCGCTGCCGGCTGGCCTTCTTCCGCGACGCCGACATCGGCGGCGACGGCGTGTGGGACAACTGGCGCCTGGAGGGGCAGTCGTTCGTGTGGTATTTCCGCGGGGCGCCGCACGTCCACGTGTGGGTCAACGTCGCCGATACGCCCGCGGTGGCGACCAACGCCTGACGCGCCTTCCATGACAGACTGCTGCATCGTCGGCGGCGGGATCATCGGCCTGTCGCTCGCGCGTGAGCTCGCCGGCCGCGGCGTCGGCGTGCGCGTCCTGGCGCGGGGCCGCGGCGCCGACACCACCTCCTGGGCCGCCGCCGGCATCCTTCCGCCGGCGCCCGTTTTCCCGGACTGCTCCCCGGCCGACGCGCTCACGGCCTGGAGCGACCGGCTCCACCGGGAATGGTCGGCGGAACTGGCTTCCGAGACCGGCATCGACAACGGCCTCATCCGCTCCGGCGGCCTCCACCTGGCCCGCGGCGCCGACGACGAGGCGCGCCTTCGCGACGACCTGGCCCGCTGGCGGGGCAGGGGGGCGGAGGCGGTGCTCCTCGACCGCGGCGACCTTCTCGCACTCGAGCCCGCCCTCGGCGCCGGCCGCGACGCCGCGGCCCTCAGCGGCGCGATGCTGCTTCCCGGCGAGATGCAGATCCGCCCCTCGCGGCACCTCGACGCCCTCGAGGCCTCCTGCCGGCGGCGCGGCGTGGTGGTCGAGGAGGCCGAGGTGCGGGAGTTCGTGGTCCGCCAGCGGCGGCTCGAGCGCGCCGTGACGGCGACGGGATCGGTCTCCGCCGGCACCTGGATCCTCGCCGCCGGCGCCTGGACCGGCGGCCTGCTCGGCCACTTCGGCGTGTCCCTCGACACGCGGCCGATCCGCGGCCAGATCGTCCTGGTGAACCTCGGGCACCCCGTGCTGGGGCGGATCGTCAACCGGGGCCTCGACTATCTCGTGCCCCGTCCCGACGGCCGCCTGCTCGTCGGCAGCACGATCGAGGACGTCGGTTTCGATCCGCACGCCGTGCCGGCCACGGTGGCCCGCCTCCGCGCGGTGGCCGACGAGCTGCTCGGCGCCGTGGCCCGGGACGCGGCCGTCGAGCGGAGCTGGGCCGGCCTGCGGCCCGGATCGCCCGACGGCGCGCCGACGATCGGCCGCGTCCCCGGGCACGACAACGTCTTCGTCTCGGCCGGCCACTTCCGCGCCGGGCTGCATCAATCCACCGGCAGCGCCGTGCTCCTGGCCGATCTCCTCACCGGCCGGACTCCCCCCCTCGACCCCGCCCCCTTCGCGCCCGGCCGCCCCGCACCGCCGGCGGGGACCGCGCCCCCCGGCTCGACGGCCGACTACCTGGCCCGCGAGGCGGCGG
>CAISKG010000053.1 GCA_903885855.1 uncultured Planctomycetaceae bacterium | reverse complement strand
TCCGATTTCGAGCGGGCGCGCGACCTGGCCCGCCGGCAGCACCCCGGCCGCTTCCTCCAGCACATGCTCCTCGACTACGCCGGCTGGGACGACCCCGACTGGTCCGCCCGGGCCGTGGCCCAGATCGAGGAGGGGCATCGGCTCGGCGCGAGCGGGCTCAAGGAATTCAAGCGGCTGGGGCTTTCGCTTCGGGACGGCGCCGGCCGGCTGATCGCCGTCGACGACCCGAAGCTCGATCCCGTCTGGCGCCGCTGCGGCGAGCTGGGGATGCCGGTCTCGATCCACGTCGGCGATCCCAAGGCCTTCTGGCTTCCCTACGACGAGACCAACGAGCGCTGGACGGAACTGCGCGACCACCGCTCGTGGTGGTTCGGCGACCCGGCCGTCCACCCGCCGCGCGAGGCGCTGCTCGAGGCCCTCGACCGGGTCGTCGCCCGCCACCCCGGCACGACCTTCGTGGGGGTCCACTTCGCCAACAACCCCGAGGATCTCGACTGGGTCGAGGCGCGTCTCGACGCCCGCCCCAATTTCCACGCCGATCTCGCCGCGCGCGTGCCGGAACTGGGCCGCCACGATCCGGCCCGCGTCCGCGCCCTCTTTCTCAAGCACCAGGACCGGATCCTCTTCGCCACCGACTTCATGGTCTACGACCGGCTCATCCTCGGCTCCGGGGGGGACGCCGACCGCCCCACCGACGACGACGCGGCGGCGTTCTTCGCCAAGCACTGGCGCTGGCTCGAGACCGCGGACCGCGGCTGGCCGCACATGACGCCCATCCAGGGGGACTGGACGATCGACTCCATCGACCTGCCCCCGGAGGTGCTGCGGAAGGTCTATTTCGACAACGCCCGGCGCCTCCTCGCGCGCGCCTGGCCCGAGCCGGTGATCCGGGCGGCGCGCATCAATCGCGACATCCCCCCCGACGGCCGCCTCGACGAGCCGGAGTGGGGCCGCGCCGTGCCGGTGCGCCTCGAATACGGCTCGCTCGACGCCGTCGCCCGGCCCAGTCTGAGCACGCCGGTGCGGGCGCTGTGGAGCGATCGCTTCCTGTACCTCGGCTGGGAATGCCCCTACACCGAGCTCGACGTGTTCGAGGGGGACCTGGAGGGGGAGCGGATCGGGCTGTGGGAGAAGGACGTCGTCGAGGCCTTCATCGCCCCCGATCCGCGGCGGCCGCGCACCTACACCGAGTACGAGTGGGCCCCGGACGGGGAGTTCCTCGATCTCTCGCTCGACGAGGGGGCGAAGGACTTCGGCTGGTCGAGCGGAGCCGAGTCGGCGGTGCGCGTCGATCCGGTGGCGCGCGTGTGGCGCGTGGAGACGCGGATACCCCACGCGGCCCTCGCCGGGCGGCCGCCGCGCGGCGGGGAACGCTGGCGCGTGAACCTCTACCGCCAGGACCGGGCCGGCGACGCGGCCCTGGCCTTCTCCCCGACGCTCCGCCCCTCCTTCCACGCCCCCGAGCGCTTCGGGTGGCTCGAGTTCACGGACGCACCGGACGCGGCGGGGGACGCGGGGCCTGTCACGGACCCACGGTGAGCGGTTGCAGCGCCGTGGCCGTCAGCCCCCCGGCCGACGCGGCGGCGTCGGAAAGGCTGAAGCGCAGCGTGCGCGACGGCGTCGATCCGCCGCTCGACGGATCGGCGGCGACGCTCGCGTAGCCGATCCGGCGGATGAGGGCCTGCACCGCGGCCGCGGTCGCCGAGGCGTTGAGCGCGACCGACAGCGGCGCGGTGCCCGTGCCGCCGACGACGGTGCCGATCGCCACACCCCCCCAGGTGACCGTCGTGCCCGTGAGCCCGATCTGCCCCGCCTCGGCACCCTCGGCGAGGATCGAGAGGCGGTCGGTCGAGAGGACGCCGGCGGTGATCGTCACCGAGAGCACGCCGCCGCCGAAGGTCGGCGAGTCGAGATCGGCCACCGTCGCCGCGGCGGCCAGGAGCACCGGCCCTGCCGCGCGGGAGTAGGTGACGGCGCTCCCCCCGATCCCGCCGAGCACCGGGGCGTCGCTCACCGGTCGGATCGTGATCGTCTGCACCACCTCGGCCGACGTGCCCCCCACGCCGTCGGCGAATCGGTAGGCGAGCGTCCGCCCCAGCGGCGCCGCCGGGGCGTCGCTCAGGTGCGCGAACGTCACGTTCCGCAGCACCAGCGTCGCGATCGACGGCGTCGCCGACGCGTTGAACGTCACCACCAGCGGGCTCGTGCCCGACTCGCCCCCGGCCACCGTCCCCACCTCGACCCCGCCGTA
>CAISKG010000052.1 GCA_903885855.1 uncultured Planctomycetaceae bacterium | reverse complement strand
CTCGAGGGCAGCGACCTCTATTACGGCGACGTGATCGGCGGCCGGCCGGACTGTGTCGCCGCCTACGAGGTCGACGGCTGCGACTTCACCATGCGCGACGGCCTTCCCTATCCCACCGGGAGGGATGGGGCACCGGCCAACCTCGCGATCGTGGCGATGGCCCCGGCGCTGTTGCACGAGGAGGATCACTTCCACGCCACCATGGCCAATCAGATGAATTCGGTGTCGACGCCCGAGATCAAGGGGGACGCCACGGCGCTGCCGCATCTGGAGGAGCACGAGGGGGCGCGGCATCCACGGTACGGTGCCGGCATGATCGCCAGCTTCGATCGCGGCGTCGGCCCCGGCGACGGCACGATGTTCGTGGTCGGCTCCACCGACTGGGTCGTCGGGCTCGAGAACCGCAATTGGTTCGTCGAGACGATCACCCGCACGGTGCTCCGCCGGCTCTCCGGGCCCCGGCCGGCGGCGGCCCCTGCGGATGGGGCGGGCACGCGGGCTTGAGGGGGCCTCGTCGCCGCCTCCAATTCCCGATCTCCGTCCAGCGGGCCGGAGTGTCCGAGCGGCGCGTCCCCGGCCTTGATGATACTTCCACCGGGGCGGTCCCGGCGGCGTCGCGTGGTGTGTCTCCGGTCGGGGCGGCGCCCCTCCCTCCGACACACCAAGCGGATTGGTCCCCAACCTTCCAAAAGCACTGGTACCGAAACCGGGAAGGGTCAGGGCGGCCCGTCGCCGGATTTGGTGGCTGGCACCTTTTTCCCGGTCGTCTACCCCGTCGCCCCCTCAAGCAATTCCGCGACGACCTCCGGCACCCCGACCGTCGCGGGCTTCGCCACTGCCTCGAACCCCGCCCCGACCACCGTGCCGGGAATCTCCGGGTTCACCACGATCCGCCGGGCACTCCGGCGCGCCTCGAACACCAGCCCCGCCGCCGGATAGACCACGAGCGACGTCCCGACCACGAGCAGCACGTCCGCCTGCCTGACCAGTTCCGCCGCCTCGTCCATCGCAGGCACCGACTCCCCGAACCAGACGATGTGCGGCCGCAGCTGACTCCCGAGCTCGCACCGATCGCCGAGCCGGATATCGCCGTCGCCCAGGTGCATCACGCGCGAAGAGTCCTGGGTGCTCCGGGCCTTGCGGATCTCCCCATGGAGGTGGAGCACGCGCGATGATCCGGCCCGCTCGTGGAGGTCGTCGACGTTCTGGGTGACGATCCGGACGTCGTGCCACCGCTCCAGTTCGACCAGGGCCAGATGCGCGGCGTTGGGCACGGCCTCGCGGACGGCCCGGCGGCGTTCGTTGTAGAAGTCGAGCACGAGCCCGGGATCCCTTCGCCAGGCCTCCGGGCTCGCCACCTCCTCGGGCCGGTAGCCACGCCAGAGCCCGTCGGCGCCGCGAAACGTCGCGAGCCCGCTCTCGGCGCTGATGCCCGCCCCCGAGATCACGACGACGCGTTTCATATCCCTTCCACCGCCCTCGCCAGCGCCTCCAGGGGCTCGGGTTCCGCCAGTCTCCAGGGGCTCGATGCACTCCGCGCACGCGGCCGCTGCCGCGTCGGAAGACCGGTGCGGTCAGCCGACGTAGAGCCCCGTCCGCGCGGCGGTGGACACCGGCGGCGGCTGGATCGACTCCACGCTCCACGAGAGGTTCTTGAAGGCGAGGATCCGCGTCG
>CAISKG010000051.1 GCA_903885855.1 uncultured Planctomycetaceae bacterium | reverse complement strand
GGGCGCGCGCCGCAGCGGCAGGGCCGGGGAGCCAGCGCCATGATCGACGCCGTCGCCCCCGCCCCCCGCCCCGAGCCGCTGGTGCTCCGCGGCGGAAGGATCCACGACCCCGCCCACGGCCGTGACGGCGCGGCTGGGGAGGTGTGGATGGAGGGGGGCCGGATCGTCGCGCCCCCCGCCGATCCCTCCCGCTTCCGCGTCGTCGACGCCACCGGGCTGTTGGTGATGCCGGGAGCGGTCGATCTCCACAGCCACGTCGCCGGGCCCAAGGTCTGCGCGGGGCGGCGGATCGCCCGGCCGGCGGGGGCGGGCGGGCGCGTGGCGGTGCCCACGATCCGCGCCACCGGGCTGGCCTACGCCGCGCTCGGCTACACGACCGTCTTCGACGCCGCGATCGCCACCGGCGCCGCCGGGCTCGCCCGGCTCGAACTCGCCGACCTCCCCATCCTCGACGCGGGCTTCTACCTCCTGGCCGCCGACGAGCGGCCCGTGATCGAGGCCGCCGCGCGCGGGGACGCCGCGGGGCTCGAGCGTCTCCTCGGGGCCGCCGTCCGTGACGGGGGCGCGTGGACGGTGAAGGTGGCCAATCCGGGCGGCGCCCTCTTCTGGCGCCACGCCCGTCGCGGCGACCACCACGATCTCGACACGCCGCTGCCGGGCCTCGCGCTCACGCCGCGCACCTTCCTCGCCCGGCTCGGCGCCGCGGTCGAGGCCCTCGGCCTGCCCCACCCGCTCCACGTCCACACCGCCAACCTCGGGCTCCCCGGCAACTGGCGCACCCTCGACGAGACGATGCGCGTCTTCGACGGCCGGCGGGCCCACCTGGCGCACGTCCAGTTCCACAGCTACACCGGCGGCGACCTCGACGAGGGGAGTTTCGGGTCGGGCGTGGAGGCGCTCGCGGATCGCTTCAACGCCCAGCCCGGCCTGTCGCTCGACGTCGGGCAGGTGCTGTTCGGCGACACGGTGGTGATGACCGGCGACACCGAGGCGGCCGCCCATCTGGCGCGCGTCACCGGGGTGCCGTGGGTGTCGCACGACCAGCATCTCGCCGGAGGCTGCGGCGTGATGCCGATCCGCTACCGGGAGACGAGCCTCGTCCATGCCTGGCAGTGGGCCATCGGCCTGGAGTGGTACCTGCGCGTGGCCGATCCGTGGCGCGCCGCCCTCTCGACCGACCATCCCAACGGCGCCCACTTCCTCGCCTATCCGCTGCTCATGAAGCTCCTCGGCGACGAGCCCTTCCGGCGCGAGGCCTTCGCCCGCCTCCATCCCGCGGTGCGGCGCGCGAGCCCGCTGGGGGAGATCCGGCGCGAGTATTCCCTGCAGGAGCTGTGCATCCTCACGCGCGCGGCGCCGGCCCGGATCGCCGGCCTGCCGCACAAGGGGCACCTCGGGCCGGGGGCCGACGCCGACGTCGTCCTCTACCGCCCGCACCGCGATCTGGAGCGCCTCTTCGCGCTGCCGGCGCGGGTCTACAAGGGGGGCGTGCTCGTGGCGGAGGACGGGGAGATCCGCGCCCGGCCCCGCGGCGCCGCGCTCGCCGCACCCCGGGCCGACGCCTGAGCGGTCCGCCTCACCCCGCCCGTGCGACCGCCGCCACGATTCCTGCCGCGAAGGACGGCAGGGGGAAATCCCGCGCCGCGCGGTCGCGCGCGGCGGAGCCGTAGCGGGCCGCCAGCGCGTCGTCCTCGATGATCGGCAGGGCCCGTCGCGGCAGCTCGCTGATCGGATCGGCCGCCACCAGCCGGCCGGTGACGCCGTCGACGATCAGGCGGCGCGCGGCGGAGCCGTCGACCGCGACGGCGGCCACGCCGTGGGCCATGCCGTCGAGCAGGCAGCCGCCGCCGGCCACCTCGCCCGCCTGCCACACCAGCCGCACGCGCGGGAGGAGATCGGGGAGGCAATCGACCGAGGCGTGGACGAAGAGCCGCTCGGCGAGGCGCTGGAGGCGCGCCCGGCGGTGGACGCGGCCCACGAGCGGGCCGGCCCCCACGAGCACGTGCTCGAGCCCGCGGTGCACCACGCCCAACTGATCGACGGCCCACAGCAGGCGGTCGAGGTGGGCGCAGGGATCGAGCGGGGCGACGCACAGCGTCCAGACCGTGCCGGGGCGCAGGCCGAGCCGCGCCGCCACCTCGCCGCGCGAGGCGCCGGTGCCGGCGACCGGCTCGATGCCCGGCGGCACGAGGTCGATCCGCGCCGCGTCCACGCCGCCGCGCCGCCACGCC
>CAISKG010000050.1 GCA_903885855.1 uncultured Planctomycetaceae bacterium | reverse complement strand
TCGAGTCGTGGGTCGCCTTCCAGGGGGCGTGCGCCCCCCTCTCGCGGCGCCACGCCGGGCGCTGGTTCGGCCATGCCGAACTCGGCGGCGGCACGGCCAACCTCGCCCTCGGCCGCGACGGCGAGGCGACGGCCACCGGATCGCTCTTCGTGGGGGCGCGGCACCTGCGCCTCGAGCCGGGCACGCGGCGCGTCGTCGCCCTCTCGCCCCAGGCCGAGGCGCTCGCGGCGGCGCTTCGGATCGACGCCGCGCCGGGAGCGGAGATCGCCGAGGCCGACGTGGCGCGGTTCGTCGGCTGGCAGGCCGACTGCCTCGCCCGCGCCGTCGACGGGCTCCCGCTCGGCGCCGATCCCGTCGCGGCGATCCACGAGCAGGTGCCCTTCCGCCCGCGCGTCGCCCCGGGGAGCCTCGCCGACGCCGCGCTCACCCTCTCCGGCGGCGTGGGGGAGGTGGCCTACGCCCTGGCCGGCGGCGACCCGCGCGCCGCGCCCCCCGACGGGCCCGCGCCGTGGGGCGATCTGGGGGTGGAGCTGGCCCGCGCGATCCTCGCCCATCCGCGCCTCGGCCCCCGCATGCGCGGCGTCCGCCCCGAGGCCGGCGGGCGGGCCACCGTCATCGGGCTCATGCTCCACGCCGTCCACCTCTCCGGCACGAGCCTCCACCTTCCCGATCCGGCGCTCCTGCCGCTGGCCGACCTGCCGATCGTGGGGAGCTTCACCCCGGCCGATCCCGACGACGCGCTCGAGGCGCTGCTCGATCTGGTGCGGCGTTTGGGCCGCGGGGGGGCGGTGCGGGTGACCGGGCTCGGGGGGGGCGCGGCGGCGGTGGCAGCCTGCGGAGCCAGGCTCGCGCGGCGGCTCGAGGCGGCCCCCTGGCCGGCGGACCGGCCGCTCGTGCTGCTCCTCGACGCCGACGCCGGGAAGGCGCTGGGCGCCTGCGCCACGCGCTGGGGGGCGATCGCCGTGCCGCTGGTGGTGATCGACGGCCTCGATCTCCCCGACGCCCGCTTCGCCGCGCTCGGCCGGCCGCACGCCGGCGCGGTGCCGGTGGCCTTCCACGGCCTCCGCCCCTGACGACGGCGCGGGGCGGCGGTCAGGCCCCTTCGCGCTCGAGCTGCTTGGAGCGGATGAAGGAGTAGACGATCGGCACGGCGACCATCGGCACGAGCATGCAGAAGGCGGCCACGGTGAAGCCGCAGGCGGCCAGGACGGCACCCGCGACGCCCCCGGCCGGCCAGATCCGCGCCGCGAGGCGGTGGGTGTCGTTCCAGACCCGATCCGACGCGATCGTCCAGGGGACGCGGATCCCCATGAAGAAATTGCGCTCGAGGCCGTCGAAGGAGAAGCCGATCGCCCCCAGGCACAGGAGCACCCCGGCCACGAGCGCCCGGTCGACGGCCAGCCCCGGCCGCAGCGCCGCCACCAGCGACAGGAAGTGGATGAACACGAACAGCGCCGTCATCGTCACCACCAGCAGGCCGAAGGCCCGGCCGTGGACGTCGACGCGGAAGTCGCGCGGCGAGAGCCAGGGCACGGCCCGGAGGAAGGCCAAGAGCCCGAGCGCCACCACCGGGAGGATCCAGGCGGCGATCGCCTTCGGGCCGAAGCCGTCGGCCTCGCCGCGGATGTTCCAGTGGGTGGGAATCCGGTCGGGAAGCGCGGGGTAGAGCCAGGCCGACGCGGCCAGCGCCAGGCCGATGAGCACGAGCGACACGATCAGGGGCAGGCGGGGCATGCATGATCCTCCGCCGGGAGTGTAGCAACGCGGGCCGGCGCGGGGCCGTGGCGGATGGCGCGGGGGAGGGTATCGTGAGGGCATGCCCGCGCGACTCACCCCCCTCGACGCGATCGCCGTGCCGCCGCCGCGGCCCGACGAGACCTACTCCTGCGAGGGACCCGACGGGCCGATCCGCTTCGTGGGGCTCAAACGCCTCCTCGGCGCCGCCGACTTCCCCAAAGCGGGGGATCGGCACGCCGGGCTCGCCGCCCCCGACGACCTCGTCCGCGAGGCGGCGCGGCGCCTGCTCGCCGGCCTCACGGTGGGGCATGTCCACGAGCGGCCGCTGCTGGCCGCCGACGGCCGCGTCGACGACGTGATGCGCGTCAATTACGACGTCGATCACGGGGTGCTGGCGGAGATCGCCGGCCTCACCTTCGGGGCGCTCAAGGACCGCCTCCTGGCCGGCACGGGGGCGGAGGCCGTGCGCCTCGGCCGCGGCCTCACCGGCGTGACGGCGGCGGCCTTGGCGAAGCTCTGCGACGTCCACGAGCTCGTCCTCCTCTCGCGCCGGATCGTCAACCCCACGCGGGCCCGCACGCTCCTCGGCGCCCGCGGCACCCTCTCCTCGCGCCTCCAGCCCAATCACCCCACCGACGACCCGCGCGGGATCGCGCTGTTGACCTGGTGGGGCCTCTCGATGGCCGCCGGCGACGCCCTCATCGGCGTCAACCCGGCGATCGACACGGTGGAGAGCGTCTCGGCGGTGCTCCGGCTCCTCGACTCGCTCCGCCGCCGCCACGGCGTACCGACGCAGGTCTGCGTCCTCTCCCACGTGCGCACGCAGCTGGCGGCCCTCGAGCGCGGCGCGCCGGTCGAGATCCTCTTCCAGAGCCTGGCCGGCACGGAGGCCACGCTGACGGCCGAGTTCGACGTCACCGTCGACCTCCTCGACCGGGGCTTTCGGACGATGCGCGACCGCGGCCCGCTCGGCGCGGCGGCGCCGCAGGTCATGTACTTCGAGACCGGCCAGGGGAGCGAGTTCTCCTACGGCCGCCACGAGGGGATCGACATGACCACCACCGAGGCGCTCTGCTACGGCCTCGCCCGGCGCTACGATCCCTTCATGATCAACAATGTCACCGGCTTCATCGGCCCGGAGACGCACGCCGACAACTTCGAGCTCCTCCTGGCGAGCCTCCAGGACCTCTTCCTGGGGAAGCTCCTCGGCCTCCCGATGGGGATCGGCAGCTGCTACACGCTCCACGCCGGCAGCGGCCTCGAGGGGCAGCAGGCGACGACGGAATTGCTGGCCAGTGCCGGCGCCACCTACTTCATGGACGTGGCCCTCAACACCGACCGGATGCTCGCCTACTTCGACACCAGCGCCCACGACAACCAGACGCTGCGCGAGATCCACGGCCGCGAGCCGGCGGCGGACTTCCGCGACTGGTGCCTCGCGCGCGGGATCCTCGCGCGCGACGCCGACGGCGCGGTCGTGCGCGGGCCGGCCTGGGGCAGACCGGAGCTGTTCTGCGATTCGCCGGAGGAGTTCGCGGAGCTCGTCGCCGCCACCCCGGCGCTGCACGGCTTCGAGGGGGCCGGGCCGCGCCCGTCCGACGCCGTGGCGCGGCGCGTGCGCTGGCATCAGGCGGTGGGGCGCGACGCGGTCCACCGGCCGCTCGACGCGGAGGCCCTCGGCCGCATCGCCCCCTTCCGCACGATCGCCACCGGCGCGGCGACGCACGCGGAGCATCTGGCGTCGCCCGCCTCGGGCGCGCGGCCGGCGGCCGGGGCGCTCGAGGCCCTCGCCCCCGAGCCCCATCCGGTGCAGGTGCTCGTCTCCGACGGCCTCTCGGCGGCCGCCGTGCACCATGTCGTCCCCGATCTCCTCCCGCTCCTCCTGGCCGGCCTGGCCGCGCGCGGCATCGGCGTGGGGGCGCCGCTGCTTGCCCGGCACGGCCGCGTCAAGCTCGCCGAGCCGGTGGGGGAGCGGCTGGGCTGCGACCTGGTCGTCCACCTGATCGGCGAGCGGCCGGGCGGCGACGCCTCGGCAGCGCGGAGCCTGTCGGCCTACCTCGTCTACCGGATCCCGGAGGCCGAGCGCGGGCGGGCGCGGGAGGCCAGCGGCAACGCCACCCTCCGCCACGAGGTGACGGTGATCTCCAATATCTCCGCCTGCGGCCTGCCGCCGGTGGAGGCTGCCGCCGTGATCGTGGAGAAGTCGGAGGCGATCCTCCGCCACCGGGCCGCCGGCAACCGCCTCGAGGCGATCCTCGCCGCGGACGGGTGACCACGCGCCGCGCGGCGCTACACCCGCAGCCGCGCCGCCGCGGCGGGATGCTCCCGGTCGACCCCCAGTTCGCCGAGCAGCGCCACGAGGCGCCCGCGGAGGGCGTCGCGGTCGGCGTGCTGCCGCTCGGTCGCCGGCTGCCGCGAGGGGCCCATGCGGAAGCCGCGGCAGGAGGCGGCCACGCGGTAGCCCTCGGGGAAGTCGGCCCCCTGCATCGCCATGTCGAAGAGGCGCACGATCTCGAACTGCCCGCGGAGGGCGCCGGCCAGGTCGCCTGACCGCACCAGGTCGTGGACGCGCCGCGTGAGTTCGGGCACCAGGCCGCTGGTGGCCACCGTCGCGCCGCTGCACCCCACGGCGAGCATCGGCGCCAGCGCCGGATCCCAGCCGGTGAGGAAGGCGAAGTCGGGCCGCTCCGGCCGCACCGCGGCGATGAGGCGGAGCATGTGGGAGATGTCGCCGCTGGAATCCTTGATCCCCACGATGCGGGGAAACTCCGCCGCCAGCCGGCGCACGACCGGGATCTCGATCGGCGAGGCGAGCATGGGGATGTGGTAGAGGGTGATGTCGATGGGGGGAATGCCGGGCGATCTCGCGGAAGTAGGCCTCCACGCTCTCCGCCGAGAGCCGGTAGTAGTGCGGGGCGACGATCGCCACCGCCCGTGCACCCGCCTCGAGGCAGTGCTCGCAGGCGCGGATCGTCTCGGCGGCGGTTCCCTCCGCGGCCCCGGCGACCACCGGCACCCGGCCCCCGGTGGCGGCGCAGACGACCTGCACGATCCGGCGGCGCTCCTCGGGGGTGAAGCGGAGGAACTCGCCGGTGGAGCCGTTGGGGTAGAGGCCGTGCACGCCGTGATCGACGAGCCAGGCGACGTAGCGGGCCAGCTCCTCCTCGTCGATCCGTCCGCGGGCGTCGAGGGGCACCATGTGGGGGACGAGGATGCCGGAGATGGCGGGCGCGGCGGTCGACATGGGGTCTCCTCGGGGCTGCAGGGGGAGGCGGCGCCGCCCGAGCGTACACGGCGGTGCACCGACCGGGCCAGCCACGGTAGCATCGTCGCGGCAGGATCCCGCCCCGGAGCACCGGCATGACGGCCGCCGCCCGCCGCCACACCCTCGACACCCTCCCCACGCCGGCGCTCGTCCTCGACGCCGCCACCGTGCGGCGCAACGTCGCGCGCGTCGCCGACTACGGCCGCGCCCACGGCATCGCCATCCGCCCGCACGCCAAGACGCACAAGAGCGTCGCGGTGGCGGGGCTGCAGCTGGCCGCCGGGGCCGTCGGGCTGACGGTGGCGAAGGTGGGGGAGGCGGAGGTGCTCGCCGCGGCCTTCGGCGACCGCGAGCCCGACATCCTCGTCGCCTACCCCGCCGTCGATCCGGCGCGGACGGTGCGCCTCGCGGCGCTGGCGCGCCGGGCGCGGATCGCGGTGGCCGTCGACACCCCCGCCGCGATCGAGGCGCTCGGCGCGGCGGCGCATGCCGCCGGCACGACGCTCGGGATCCTCGTCGACCTCGACGTCGGCTCCGGCCGCACCGGCGTGCCCGACGCCGGGCGGTTGGTGGCG
>CAISKG010000049.1 GCA_903885855.1 uncultured Planctomycetaceae bacterium | reverse complement strand
CCAGGTGAAACTCAGGCGGTAGAGGCCCGGGAGCGTGAAGGCCCACTGGTAGTGGGAGTGCCCGCCGGGGGAGAGCGGCAGGGTGTTGGCGAAGTCGGTGGCTCCGGGATCGAAACTGGAGAACAGCCGGTCGACGACGTTGGTGCCCGCGATGTTCGTCGTGAACAGGCCGAACGCCCCCGGCAGGATCGACGCGCCGGGATTGAAGCGCAGCGTGACGTCGCCCGTCCACTCGGAGGGATCGAGTTCCTCGGCCCCCAGGCCGAGGTTCGGCTGGTACGTCGTCGAGCCCATGGCCCACACCAGCGTGCCGGTGGGGACGCCGAGCAGCCCCGACAGCCCGCCCCCGCCCGCCGGCGTGGCGCGCTGGGCCATGGTCTGGGCGACGAGGTCGGCCGGCGCGTACTCGCCGTCGGTCGCGGCGGGCACGCCGTCGATCACGGCGCCGGCGTGCGCGTGCCAGTGCGGCTCGAACTCCCGGTCGACGGCGGAGTAGGCGGCGGCGATGTCGGTGTGGCCCGAGGTGTAGATCGAGGCGGCCCGGGCCGCTGCGGCCGGCGCGGCGGCGACGAGGCCCCCGAGGATCCAGACCGCGCACGATCGGACGGAGACAGGCATGATTCCCTCCCTGGGTGAAAGTGAAAACCAATTGCAGGAAGAACCTTAACCCATCATGCAAGTCTTGTGCAACAATGGCCGGCCGCGGTCACGCCCTGCGCCTCGGCGGCCCATGGGGACGGGGCGGGCGGCCCCGCGGCCGGGCCGCGGGGGGGCGCGGCGGCGGCGTCCGCCGGGTGCTATAAGGACAGGCATGAGCCGCAGTCCCCGCCGCCAGAACCCGCCCCCCGCCGACCCCTTCGCCGCCGCCCGGGCGACGATTCGGGAGGCCGGCCTGCGCTGCACGCCGGCCCGGATCGCGGTCCTCGAGCGGCTCGCAGAGGCGCCCGGCCCCGCCACCCACGCCGAGATCGCCGCCCTCCTCGCCCCCGGCGCCAAGGGGGGTGGTTTCGGCATCGACAAGGCCACCGTCTACCGGAATCTCGTCGAACTCACCGACGCCGGGATCCTCTCCCGGATCGAGGTCGGGGACCACGTGTGGCGCTTCGAGTTGCGGAAGCGCGGCAGCGACGGCAGCGTGGCCGCCGACCACCCCCACTTCGTGTGCACCGAGTGCGGGGCCGTGTCGTGCCTGGAAGGGGTGGAGGTCACGCTCTCCCCGCACCCCGAGGGCTCCGGCGCTGCCGCTGCCGGCCGCGACGCCAGGCGCGCCGCCCGGCGCGACCCGCGCAAGGAGGCGCCCCGCGCGGCCGACTCCCGCCGCCGCATCGGCTCGGTGAGCCAGGTGCTCCTCAAGGGGCGTTGCAAGGGCTGTGACTGATCCCAAGCGCCGGGCGATCGGGCCGGGGGCGGCCATGGCGGCGCTGATGGCGCTGGTGGCGCTTCTCGCGGCCGCCGCCACGGCCGGCGAGGAGGGGTTCGAGCCGCTCTTCGACGGCCGCAGCCTCGACGGCTGGGTGATCGAGTCGCACGCCGACT
>CAISKG010000048.1 GCA_903885855.1 uncultured Planctomycetaceae bacterium | reverse complement strand
TTCACCGTCGACGTGCAGGCCACCCACCAGCCCTCGGCGTCGGCGGCGCTGGTGTGGGTGGTGTGGGCGGCCGGCGGGAAGAGATCGCTCCCGGCGCGGGGCGGGGTGCCGTGCGAGGAGACCGGCGTGGCCCGGCGCGCATCGATCCCGGCGGCCAGGCCCGCGAGGTAATCGGGGTCGAGCAGGCCGCGCGGCACCGGCACATGATCGGCGTCCCCGAGCCAGAAGGCGCGGTCGGCGAAGGCGCGCTTCATCGCCTCGGCGACGAGGTGCTCGGCCGCACCCGGCTCCGGAGCGAGCGCCGCGGGGGGGAGGCGATCGAGGATCCCGAGGATTTGCCCCACGTGGACGCCGCCGGAGCTCGGCGGCGGGAAGCCGACGATCGTGCGGTCGCGGTAGGCGGTGCGGATCGGTTCGCGCCGCACCGCGCGGTAGGCGGCGAAATCGGCGGCGGCGAGGATGCCGCCGTGGGCCGCCATCCATGCCCCCACGCGCTCGGCGAAGGGCCCGCGGTAGAACCACTCCGGCCCGTCGGCGCCCAGGGCCTCGAGCGACCGGGCCAGATCGGGCTGGCGCAGCACCGCTCCCACCTCGGGCGGCGTTCCATCGGCGCCGAGGAACATGGCCCGGGCGCCGGGATCGGCGGCCAGTTCGTCGCGCACCCCCGCCGCGCGCGACCGATAGTGCGCCGAGACGGGGAAGCCCCCGGCCGCGATCCGCGCCGCGACGCCGCAGTGGTAGCGCCACGGCAGCCTGCCGAACGACGTCACCGCGTCGTGGAACGCGGCGACCTGCCCGGGCACGGCGACCGCCAGGGCGCCGCTGCGCGAGAGCGCGGGATCGGCGCGGCCGTCGCGGAGGAACATCCCCGGCGTCGCCGCGGCGGGGGCGGTCTCCCGGCCGTCGATCGCGGCGATCGTGCCGTCGGGAGCCCGCACGAGCAGGAGGCAGCCGCCCCCGAGGCCGGAGTTGTGGCCGTCGACCACCCCCAGCACGAGCCCGGCCACGATCGCCGCGTCGACGGCGTTGCCGCCGTCGCGGAACGCCTGCACGCCCGCGTCGGTGGCGATCCGATGGACGGTGGCGACGGCGCCGTGCGCGAACGACGGAGCCTCGCCGCGCGCCGGGAGGGAGCCGCACAAGAGCGCGAGCACGCCGAGCGGCGCCCAGCCGGGCAGCGAGGCGGTCGGGCGGGGCATCGGGCGCTCCTCGGGCCCGCGCGCCGCGCGGGGGCGTCAGCAGGCGACGTCGTGGGGATGCTGCGGGGGCTCGGCGGGGTGGAGCCACGCCGCGTCGCCGGCGTGCCATTTCCAGGCCGCGAGCGCCGCGGCGCAGGCGGCGACGAAATGATCCCCGAGATCGCCGCGGCCGGCAACCGCCCCCACGCCCTGCCGCTCGAGCCAGGCGAGGATCGCACGCCGCGCCGCGGCGCTCTCCTTGAGGGCCCGCACCGCGCTCGAAGGCGCGCCGCGCAGCACCAGCGCCGCACCCGGATGGACCTCCACGATCCGGGCCCGCGGCCCACCGATCGCCGTCGCCATCCGCGCCACGGCCAGGCCGCGCAGGGTGAGATAGGCCATCCGCGTGAGGGTCGGGGGCATGACCGTTCCGGCCCGCAGCCCCGCCGCGACCGCCCGGCGCCGCAGGAGGCGGTCGGCGGGGCGGTCGCCCCCGCCGTCGTTGTAGGAGAGCGGGGCGTCGAGGCCGAGGACGAGATCGCCCCGCCGGACGGTCCGACGCAGCAGCGCGGCGATCGCGGCGTCGTCGGCTCCGATCACGCATTCGCGCAGCACGAGCCCCCGCCGCGTGACGAGGAAGCGGGCGACCGCCGTGTCGGCGACGTTGCTCGGCCCGGAGAGATCGATGCCGACGACGTCCATGGACGTGCCTCCACGACTCGGGGAGCGGTGCCTCTGGCGCGCAGGGACGGGCGCGCGGTGCCGCGCCGATTCTCCCCGCGGCGGCGTCCGCGGGCTACACTCTCGCCCGCCGTACGCCCGCGGCTCCCCGCCGCCGCATGGCCCCCCGCGGAGCCTCCCCGATCATGCCCCACCTCCGACCGCGTGCCGCCCCGGCGGCGATCCTCGTGCTCGCGGCACTGGCGGCGTGGCCCGCCCGGGGGGCCGATCCCGCCCCGTCCCCCCCCGACCAGCCCGTGGGCCGGTCCCCGATCGACCTCGAGGGATTCCGGATCCTGGTCGACGACGCGCTCCTCCCGGGCGGTGCCGCCGAGGCGCTGGGGCGCGAGGCGCTCGAGTTCCTCCGCGCGAAGCTCGTCGACATCCGCATCGTGATGCCCCCCTTGAAGCTCACCAGGCTCCGCGAGGTGACGATCGTCGTCGACCAACGCTGCGGCGGACTGGGCTCGATGCAGTACCACCCCAGCGCCGACTGGCTCGCCGATCACGGCTATCCGAGGAGCCTGGCCCGCTGCGTCCACGTGCCGATCGCGGCGCAGGTGGCGACCCGGCGCAACGTCGCCGAACAGCCGTGGGTGATCCTCCACGAACTGGCCCACGCCTACCACGACCAGGTGCTCGGCTTCGACGAGCCGCGCGTCCTCGCGGCCTGGGAGGCCTTCAAGGCGGGCGGCCGGGGCGACGCGGCGCTCCTCTACGACGGCTCGCGCGTGCGGCACTACGGCCTCACCGACCAGAAGGAGTTCTTCGCCGAGATGACGGAGGCCTACTTCGGCACCAACGACTTCGCCCCCTTCAACCGGGCCGAACTCAAGACGGACTTCCCGGATCTCCACGCGCTGCTGGAGGAGATCTGGGGCGAGGCCCGCTGAGGGCGGATCGGAGGACGGCCGGCGGTCAGCGCCGCGATCGGGGCGTCGCCACGCGCTCCGCAGCCGGCAGGCCGGAGGGCAGGGGATGGATCGCCGGATGGAGCGCGTGGGCGACGATCTCGAGCGCGTCGATGAGACGCGGTCCGGGGCGGCTGAAGAAGGCGTTGCCATCGACGAGGAACACCTCCCCCGCGCGGACGCAGGCGAGGTCGTCGTAGCCCGGCATGCGGGCGAGGATCGGCAGATCGAGCCGGCTGCGCGCCGCGTCGAAGCCGCACAGCGCCACGACGAGCACCTCCGGATCGGCCGCGACCACCTCCTCCCAGTCGCACGCGCGCGACTTCTCCCCGGCCACGCCCAGCACCTCCTCGCCCCCGGCCAGCGCCACGAGCTCCGGCGACCAGTGACCGGCAGTGAACGGCGGATCGATCCACTCGAGCACCATCACCAGCTTCCGCCGCCCGATCCGGCGCGTGCGCTCCGCCACGGCGTCGATCCGGGCGGCGAGCCTCTCGCGCGCCGCGGCCCCCGCCCCGGGCACCCCCGCGGCACCGGCCACGACCACCAGCGCGTCGAGGACGTCGGCGAGCCGCGTGGGCTCGAGGTTGATCACGCGCGGCGCCCCCGGCAGTCGGCAGGCCACCGCGGCCACGTCGGCCTCCGCCACGGCGCACACGTCGCACAGCGCCTGCGTGACCACGAGATCGGGGCGGAGCCGCTCGAGGAGATCGGCGTCGAGCGCGTAGAGGGGCTGGCGCTCCTGCAGCCGCGTTCGCACCGCCGCGTCGATGCCGGCGCTCGTGGCCTCGGCGGCGAGCAGGGAGCGTGTCAGCCTCGGCAGGCTGCGCACGCCGGGAGGATGGTCGCACTCGTGCGAGACGCCGACGAGCCGGTCGCCGAGGCCGATCGCGCAGACGATCTCGGTGGCACTGGGCAGCAGCGAGACGATGCGCACGCACAGGGCTCCGGGGGGGGGCGCGGCCGGATGCAGCGGCCGTCGGGTACGATGCTCGGAGTGTAGCGGCCGATCGACGGCGTCGGGGACCGACCGCCGGCGGCGACCGCGGGGCGGGGGGGAGCCATGGTGCGCGGTGGAGTCCAGGGGCTGATCGTGGCGGGGGCGACGCTCGCGGCGCTCGCCCTCGGGGCCGCGCGCGGCGACGATGCCCGCGGCCGGGCTCTCTTCGAGTCGCACGTCCGGCCGCTGCTGGTGGAACGCTGCCAGGAGTGCCACGCCTCGGGCGGGAGCGCCGAGGGGGATTTCGTCGTCGACCGCGCCGACGGCCTGCGCCGCGGGGGGCGGGGCGGAGCGGTGATCGTGCCCGGCGATCCGGCGTCGAGCCGGCTCCTCCCGATCCTCCGCCACGAGATCGCGGGCCTCGAGATGCCCGAGGGGGGCGAGCGCGTCGATGACGCCACCATCGCCGCCGTCGCCGAGTGGATCGCCGCCGGCGCCCCCGACCCGCGCGAGTCGCTTCCCGATCCGCTGGCCCTCCTCGCCGCGCGGCGCAGCCTGTGGAGCCTCGCGCCCCTGGCCGATCCGGGGCCGCCGCCCGCCGTGACGCGACCGGACTGGGCCGCCGATCCGATCGACCGCCTGCTGCTTGCGCGCCTCGAAGGCGCCGGCCTCGAGCCCGCTGGGGAGGCCGACGCGGCGACCCTCCTCCGCCGGCTGTCGTACGTCCTCACCGGGCTCCCGCCGACCCCCGCCGAGGTCGACGCCTTCCTCGCCGACCGCTCCCCGGGGGCCCTCGAGCGCGTCGTCGACCGGCTCCTGGCATCGCCGCGCTACGGCGAGCGGATGGCGCGCCACTGGATGGATCTGGTGCGTTACGCCGAGTCGCACGGCAGCCAGGGGGATCCCGACCTCGCCAACGCCTGGCGCTACCGCGACCACCTCGTGCGCGCCTTCAACGACGACGTCCCCTACGACCGCTTCGTGCGCGAGCAGATCGCCGGCGACCTCCTGCCCGACCCACGCTGGCACCCCGACGGCTTCAACGACTCGGCGATCGGTCCGGCCCACCTGTGCATGGTGGAGCACGGATATCAGCCCGTCGACGCGCTCGACGATCTCGTCAAGGCCACCGAGAACCGCATCGACGTCGTCTCGAAGACCTTCCTCGGTCTCACCGTGGCCTGCGCCCGGTGCCACGACCACAAGTTCGAGGCGGTGACCCAGGAGGACTACTACGCCCTCCACGGCGTGTTCGCGAGCCCGCGCCCCGGCCAGGTGTTCATCGACGATCCCGGCCGCACCGCGGCGGCGACGGCCGAACTGCGCGCCACCAAGGCGCGGATCCGGGCCGGGCTGGCCGCCGCCTGGGGCCGGGCCGCCGCGGCGCTCCCGGGTCGCCT
>CAISKG010000047.1 GCA_903885855.1 uncultured Planctomycetaceae bacterium | reverse complement strand
GTGCCCCGCGGCAGGCGGCGAGCGCCGCGGTGCCGTTGGTGGTGGTGATGACGACGGTCCGCCCCGCGACGCGGCCCGGGGTGTACTCCGCCGGCGAGTTGCCCAGGTCGAAGCCGGCGATCGGCCGCCCTCCCCGCTCGCCGCCGAGCAGCGCCGCGCCGCCGAGCGCCGCGGCGCGGCGCCGGGCGGCGTCGACGTCGGCCACCGGTACGACCGCCACGGCACCGCTCTCGAGCGCCGTGACGATCGTCGTCGAGGCCCGGAGCACGTCGATGACGACGGCGACTCCCCCGGCGACGGCGCCGGGGGGCATGCGCGAATGGAGTTCGTGGACGTGCCAGTCGGGCATCGCATGTCCCCGGAACGCGGACCGGCGCCGCACGCACGCCGCCGGGGACGGCGTCCCGGGCCGATCGCGGGCGTCGCCGGCACTCGGTCGCAGGCCGATGAACCTAGCAGGCCGCAGCCAGGCGAGCCCGCGCCGGGACGGCCCCCGGGCCGGGGACCGCGGTCCCGCCGGGGGCGATGCCGTCGATGGACTCCGCCCGACGCCCATGCCACGGGAGGGCATCCCTCCCGTCCCCCCCCTGGGGCGTCTACCATGCCCCTGCGCCTCCCCCCCGCCCCGGCCCCACCCGCCCCGCATGGATCACACCGCCGCCCCCCCGCGACCGCACGCGTCCCTCGCCGGCGCGGCCGGCCCCTCCCCCGCCGACAAGAGCGGCGAGAAGGTGCGGGGGATGTTCGCCGAGATCGCCCCGCGCTACGACCTCGTCAACCGCATCCTTTCCGGCGGGATCGACGTCTGGTGGCGCCACCTCACGGTGCGCCTCGCCCCGCCGCCGCTCGGCGGGGCGATGCTCGACCTGTGCACCGGCACCGGCGACCTGGCCCTGGCCTACGCCGATCGGGCCGCCCGTGCGCCGCGTGGCGGCGGGATGCGCATCGTGGCCGCCGACTTCTGCCGGCCGATGCTCGACCGCGGCCGCGAGAAGGCGCGGTCGCGGCATCCGGACATCGAGTGGGTCGAGGCCGACGCCATGGGGCTCCCCTTCCCCGACGCCTCCTTCGATCTGGTGACGGTGGCCTTCGGCCTGCGCAACATCGCCGACACCGCCCGCGGCCTGGCGGAGATGGCGCGGGTGTGCCGCCCCGGCGGCACGCTCGCGATCCTCGAATTCGCGCTGCCCGACGCGGCCGTGGTCCGCGGCGCGTACCTGTGGTATTTCCGGAACGTCCTCCCCAGGCTCGGCAACGCCGTGGCGCGCAACGCCTCCGACGCCTACACCTACCTGAACCGGAGCGTCGAGGCCTTTCCGTCCGGCGCGGCGCTGGCCCGGCTGGTGGAAGCGGCCGGATTCGGCGGCGTGGTGCAGCATCCGCTCACCTTCGGCATCGCGGCGCTGACGCTCGCCGAGCGCCGGCCCGGGAGGATGGCAGCGTGACCGCGCCCGCCGGCCTCCCGATCGTGATGGCGGTCACCGGGGCCTCCGGCGCCCCGTACGCGGCGCGCCTCCTCGAGGTGCTGCTGGCGGCCCGCCGTGAGGTGCACCTCGTGATCAGCCCCGCCGGCGTGGCGGTGGCGCGGGAGGAACTCGGCGTGGCGCTCGACGTCGACGCCCCCGATCCGGCCCGGCTCCTCGCCGCCGCCGGTGCGACGCTGCCGGAGGGTGCGGCCGACCGGCTCCACGTCTGGCATCACCGCGACCTGATGGCGCCGATCGCCAGCGGATCGTTCCTCACCGCGGCGATGGTCGTCTGCCCGTGCAGCGGCGGCACGCTGGCGGCGATCGCCTCCGCCCACGGCGAGAACCTCGTCCACCGCGCGGCCGAGGTCCATCTCAAGGAGCGCCGCAAGCTCGTGCTCGTGCCGCGTGAGACCCCCCTCTCGCTGCCGCAGCTGCGCAACATGGCGGCGGCGCACGAGGCCGGGGCGGTGGTCCTGCCGGCGTCGCCCGGCTTCTACCACGGCGCCCGTTCGATCGCCGATCTGGTCGACTTCGTCGTCGCCCGGATCTGCGACCAGCTGGGCGTCGCCAACGACCTCATGCGGCGGTGGGGCCAGCGATGATGGCCGCGACGCTGCGCACCTACCTCGAGCTCGTCCGCTTCAGCCACACCGTCTTCGCGCTGCCGTTCGCCCTGATGGCGGTGATCCTCGCCGCCCGGCTTCCCGGGAGCCCGCCGCTCGACGCCGCCGGCTGGGGGCGGCGCGGCGTGGGGGTGCTCGTGTGCATGGTCGCCGCCCGGACGGCCGCCATGGCCTTCAACCGACTCGTCGACCGGGCGATCGACGCCGACAACCCGCGCACCGCCGCACGGCACCTGCCGCGGGGAGCGGTGGGGGTGGAGGAGGTCTTCGCCCTGGTGGTGGGATCGAGCGCCGCGTTCATCGGCGGAACGCTCCTCTTCCTGCCGAACTGGCTGCCGTTGGTGCTCTCGGTGCCCGTGCTGGCCTGGCTCCTCGGCTACAGCTACGCCAAGCGCTTCACGGCCCTGGCCCACGTGTGGCTCGGGGCGGCGCTGGGGCTCGCGCCGGTGGCCGCGTGGATCGCGATCCGCGGCGAGGCGGTGCTGCGCGATCCGGCCGACCTCCTCCCCGCGCTGCTCCTGGGCCTGGCCGTGACCGCCTGGGTGGCCGGCTTCGACTGCATCTACGCCTGCCAGGACGCCTCCTTCGACGCCGCGCGCGGCCTGCACAGCATCCCGGCCAGGCTCGGGGTGGCGGGGGCGCTGCGCGTGGCGGCGGGGCTCCACGTGGGGGCGTTGGTGCTGCTGGCGGCGCTCGTGGTCGTCGTGCCGCAACTGGGGATCGCCTACCGCGCGGCGCTGGTGGCGATCGCGGCGCTGCTGGTGTGGGAGCACTCGCTCGTGCGCCCCGACGACCTGTCGCGCGTCGATCGGGCCTTCTTCACCGCCAACGCCGCCATCGGCCTCACGCTCCTGGCGGCCGTCGCCCTCGACTGCGCCGGCTGACCCCGCGTCGGGGGCCGGCCACGGCAGCGCCGCCCCCGCCCGCTACCGTCCCGGCGTCCATTCCAGGAGCGCGTCGAGGCAGGCGGTGACCCGCGGTCGCGGCTCGCCCGCCACGAAACGCTCGAGGGCCTCCACGCCGAGCGCGAATTGGTCGAGGGCCCGGGCGCGTTTGGTGAGCAGGCTGCGCGACCGCAGGCCGGCGAGCCCCTCGGCCGCCCCCACCGCGCTGCCGTACACGCGCTCGAGCCATGCCGCCGAGCGCACCTTGAGCGCCGGCTGCACCGGACCGTCGACGCCGGCGGACGCGGCGACGGCCGGCTTGACGACGATCCCCTCCCCTCCCGCCGCCGACAGTCCGGCCCACCACGCGATCGCCGCGGCCACCTCCGCCGGCCTCTCCAGGTGCACCGCCCGGTGCCGGGCCGAGCGCACCATTCCCTGCCCGTCGGCGGCGGCGAGCCGCTCCAGGATGCCCAGTTGCCAGGCGTGCTCCCGGGCGAAGTGGGTGTGCCCCTCGGACGCCAGCAGATGGAAGAGCACGACGCCCGGCGGGGCCGCACCGGCCGCGCCCGCCTCCGCGGCGGCGATGGGGCCCACGAGCTCGCCGTCGAGGCACAGCCAGTCGGTCGCCAGGGCCTCCCACACGCGCGCCCGGCCGGCGGCGGCATGGATCGCCGCCACGAGCGCCGCCTCGGCCTCCGGGGCCAGGACGGCGCGGCCGATGCGCGAGTGGATCGCGCCGACACCGCCGTCGACGGCGCCGAACCGGCGCCCGGCGGCGGCGGCGTCGCGGCAGACGACCGCCACGACGCGCACGCCGGTGTGCTTCTCCTCGCAGACCAGCGTCCTGAGCCCCTGCCGCGCGTAGTGGGCCATGGCGTCGAGGGGATGCTCGAGCGGCCGACCGGCGTGCCCAGGATCGCACGACGACATCGTGGGGGGCAGGTGCACCACGTAGGGCCCCCAGGCGCGCCGTTCCCGCCCGCCGCGGTCCCCGGCGGCGGTGCTGGCGGCGAGGCTCGCGGCCCTGGCGCGCAGCCGCGCCACCGTCTCCGCGGGCGCCGGCAGCGGCGGCGCGGGGTGCCACACCGGC
>CAISKG010000046.1 GCA_903885855.1 uncultured Planctomycetaceae bacterium | reverse complement strand
GTGGCGACGCTGCGCGGCGTGGCCGCGGCGCTGCCGCCGGAGCCGGCCGCGGCCCACGACGGGGAGGCGACGCCATGAACGCGGTGCTGTGGGGGATGCTGTTGCGGATCCTCCAGGCCTTCCTCCAGGGGGCCCCGTTCATCTTCACCGGCCTGTGCATCGCCGGGCTCCTCGACCGGCTCATGGGGCACGCCGCGACGCGGCGGATGTTCGGGTCGAATTCGGTGGTCTCGCTGGCGCAGTCGTGGCTCATCGGGATGCTCCTCCCCGGCTGCTCGCTGGGGGTGATCCCGATCTGCCGCAAGCTGCGCTCGAGCGGCATCTCCGTGGGCACGATCTTCGCCTTCGCCCTCTCCAGCCCCCTCTTCGACCCGCTCTCGCTGCTCTACGGCCTGACACTCTCCAAGCCCTTCACGATCCTCGCCTTCGCCACCTGCTCGCTGGTGGTGGTGACGGTGTCGGGGGCGATCTTCGACCGGCTCTTCCCCGGCACCGAGGTCCGGGAGCCGGAGCGCCCCGCGCCCCCCTTCGGCATCAAGCGCATCCTGGCGGTGGCGGTCGACATGGCGCGTGAGGCCACCGGCCCCACCGCCGGGCTCGTGGCGATCGGCCTGGCCGGCGTGGGGATCCTCGCCGCCTGCCTGCCAGCCGGCTCGCTGCAGCGGGCCATGGCCCACGACAACCCCTGGTCGCCGCTGGTGATGACGGCGATCGCGATCCCCGCCTACGCCACGCCGATGACCGCCATGGGGCAGCTCGGCTCGATGTTCCAGCACGGCAATTCCGTGGGGGCGGCCTTCGTGCTCCTCACCTTCGGCGCCGGGATGAACCTCGGCCTCCTGGCCTGGATGGGCTCCACCTACGGCTGGCGGAGGCTGGTGGTGTGGTTCGGGCTGCTGTTCCTCGCGGTGCTCGTCATCTCCTACGGCATCGAGCGCCCCCTCTACCCGCGCGGCATCGAGGCCGCCGACCACACCCACGCCTTCGACCGCTACTGCGCCCCCTTCATCCCCGGCGAGGTGCCGCAGCGCGGCTTCCCCGCCGAGATCCTCCACCGCGTGCGCATGGACACGCAGCCGCACGAGTGGTTCGGGGTGGCGATCCTCGGGGCGCTGGTGGCCGCCGGCGCGGCCCTGCGGCGCTTCGATCCCCACGGCCGCCTCGACGCCTGGCTGACGCGCCCCGACGGCGCCGCCGACCGCCCCACCGGCCGCTACGACGTCGTCCTCCCCGGGCCGGTGGTGGCCGGGGTGGCGCTCCTGGGCATCGTGGCGGTGAGCTTGGCCGGCTGCTTCGCCTACTACCCGCCGCCGCGGGAGGCGCTCGAGGAGCTGTCGCTGGCCACGGTGGAGGTGGCGTCGGCGGCGGTCGCCGGCGACCGCGCCCACGCGCTGGAATGGATCCCGGTGTGCGAGAGCTGGAACCGCCGGCTCGTGGTGGGCACCTACCTGCGCCGCGGGCGTCTGAGCGACTTCCACCTCGCCAAGTCCAGGCTCCTCGAGGAACGCCTCGAGGAGCTCGAGCACGCCGCGGAGGACGCGCCGCGGGAGGAGGTGCGCGACCGCGCCCTGGCCGCCTCCCGCGCCTTCCAGTACGTGTCGCGCGCCTGGACCACCGAGCCGCTCGACTGACCGGCGTCGCCGCGCGGCAGCGCCCCTCCCGCGCCGCTCACGCGCCGCCGAGCGCGGCGTGGAGCATCCAGGCCGAGAGCAGCATCCGCGCCGTCCAGGCCACGGTGCGGATCGTCGTGCCGCGCACGAGCGCCGCCACGGTCGCCGGTGCGCTGCCCTCGCGGCAGAGACGCTCGTGCAGCGGCACCTGCAGCACGAGCGTGGAAAGGAGCGTGACGGCCACGAGCGCGAGGCCGGCGAGCGCCAGGGGCCGCCCCACGGCGGCCGGGGGGAAGGCCACCAGCCAGGCCGCCGCCAGGCCCTCGACGAACATCGGCACGAGCACCACCGGTTGCGTGCGGCGCACGTTGGCCTGGTGGTAGCGGCGCTCGAGGGCCGGGTCGCCGGAGAGGCTCGAGAAGAGGGGGTAGTGGACGACCTGCACGAACCAGGCGATCGCCGCCATCGCGGCGCTGGCGGCCAACTGGGCCACGAGCACCCAGGAGGTCATCGGGCCACGGCCTCGGAGAGCCCCGCCTGCTCGGCCCGCCCCGGGGCATGCGCTTCCCGCGCGGCCGGGGCCGCGGCCAGCGCCACCCGGCGGGCGTGCAGGAGGATGAGGGCGAAGGGCACCCACCAGATGAGGTCGTTGGTGGGGAGCGTGATGCCGAAGCCGGCCGGCACCTCGCCGCGCACCAGGCCGTCGAGATAGCCGATGGGCCCGAAGATCTTCCCCAGGAATCCCACCAGCACGATCGGCCAGTGGCGGGCCGGATCCGTGGAGGCGGCCAGATACCCGACACCGTAGACGCCCACGATCATCCCCACGCACTGCCAGATGAAGGGGTGGTTGGGGGGCTCCATCCCGGCCAGGTCGAAGAGCCACATCGGCGCCAGGACCGTGAGCGTGCCCCAGGCGAGATTGTAGATGCCCGCCGCGGTCAGGCAGCGGCCCATCCAGGCGGGCGTGGCGGGAGGGGGGGAATGGGTCATGGCCGGCTCTGGGCAGGGTGTCACTCCACCCCATGAACCGTACGCCCCGGCGGCGACTAACGCCCGCCGGGCCCGGCAGCGGCGACGGCCCGCCGCGGCCCCCCGGAGGACCGGGGAATCGGCCCGCCCCACGGCGGCCGGCCGGCGCGGGGAGGCCGGAGCCCCCCGCGGCGTCGCGGTCAGTCGGCCGCCCGCCGCGCCATCCGCCCCAGGATCCCCTTCACGACGCTCGAGAGGAGGGCGCCGGGGCGGTAGTCGGCGGAGGCGACGTGATCGATGCGGTCCTCGGCGATGAGCCGCTCGAGGTGCCCCTGGGAGAGCCGCCGCTCGAACTTCTCCGGGTCGAAGACGGCCACCGCCTGCCCCCCCTTCTCGCGCACGAGCTTCATCGAGGGGATGTCGGTGTCGCCGTCGCCGAGGAACACCATCCGCCGGAAGGGCACGTGCCGCTGATCCTCCGGCATCCAGAGATTGATGGTGGAGTTGTCCCAGACGTTGCCGATCCCCTTGTTGATCCGGAAGAGGTACTGCGTCTTGGTGGTGTAGTTGATCGCCGAGGCCGGCCACGTCGCCCGCCCCGCCGCGTCGTAGGCGTAGGAGGAGGCGAACACCTTCCGGAAGCGGTCGTGCACCGCGCAGCCCTCGATCATCTCCAGCAGCCCCGACGACACGACGTAGTGCTCCACCTCCAGGCCCACCGCGCGGCCGTGGGCGGCGATGTCGTCGAACCACCCCTCCACGCCGGCGAAGAGCGGGGTCCGCGCCCCGTGCTCGCGCAGCAGGTCGCGCGACAGCGGCCGGCCGGCGCGCTCGCCGGCCTCGACGAGCATCCACATCCAGGTGAGCACCTGGTCGCTGTCGTGGAGCCGGGCCCGGGCCTCGCAGTCGCGCCAGAAGCCGGCCGCGTCGGGGATGCCGAGGAAAGGGAGCAGCGAGTGCTCGGGGAGGTTGTGGGGGGCGAGCGTGCCGTCGAAGTCGTAGACGAGCGCCGCGCGCGGCACCCGAGTTGCGTCCCTGGCGGCCATCGGCGTCGCTCCCCCTCCACGGCACGCGGCATCCCTCCCCGCATCGTAGCCGACAGGACCGGCCGGCGGGGGTCAGCCGGATGGCTTCCGCAGCGGGCGCGGCCGGTAGGAGCAGCAGCCCACCCCCTCGACGCGGTCGAAGCGGTCGCAGACGCCGAGCATGGTCTCGGCCCCGCCGAGGAACAGCGCCCCGTCGGGCCGGACCACGCCGTGCATCCGCTCCAGGATCTTCGCCCGCGTGGGGATGTCGAAATAGATGAGCACGTTCCGCAGGAAGACGATGTCGCAGGGGGGGATCCCCTGCCAGGGCTCGATGAGATTCAGCCTCCGGAACTCCACCCGCCGCCGGCACTCGTGGGAGATGCTCCACTTTCCCTGGAGGCGCACGAAATACTTGTCGCGCAGCTCCTGCGGAAGCCCGCGGGCCACCTCGATGTCGGCGTACAGTCCCTCGCGTGCCCGGGCGAGGACGGCCTCGGAGAAGTCGGTGGCCAGGATCCGCACCGACCACCCCGCCAGCGCCTCCTGGAAGTGCTCGGCGAGGATCATCGCCAGGCTGTAGGCCTCCTGGCCGGTCGAGGCGGCGGCCGACCAGATCACCAGGTGCCGGGCCACCGACCGGCGCCGGATCAGCTCGGGGAGCATGCGCCGCACCGTCTCGAAGGGCCCCTTGTCACGGAAGAACGACGTCTCGTGCGTCATCATCGCGCTGAGCACGTCCTGCTCGAGCGCCGGCTCGCGGCCGGAGCGGATCCGCTCCACGAGCGCGGGGAAGCCGTCGATCCCGTGGCGGCGCATCACCGGCGCCAGCCGCGCCTCGACGAGATAGGCCTTCGACGCGTCGACGATGACGCCGCTGCGCCGCTTGAGGAACGCGGCGAGCGCGACGAGCTCCTGGGGGCCGACCTTCACGTGGGGCGCCCTCCGCGGGGCGCGGCGGCGCGCGGGTCATCCACGGCGGCGCAGCCGCATGGCCACCTCGACCCCGAGCTGCCCCAGCGGCAGCACCGCGTCGGCGATCCCCGCCCGCGCCACGTGGCCCGGCATCCCCCACACCGTGCTCGTCGACTCGTCCTGGGCGAGGACGGTGCCCCCGGCGGCGCGGATCACCTCGCTGCCGGCCAGGCCGTCCTTCCCCATCCCGGTGAGCACGACGCCCATCGTCGAGCCCCCCCAGACCCGCGCGGCGCTGCGGAAGAGGACGTCGGCGGCCGGGCGGCAGGAGTTCTCGGGGGGGCCGTCGTGGAGCACCGCGACGATCCGCGGGCCGTTCCGCGCCACCTCGAGGTGGCGCCCGCCCGGGGCCAGGAGCACGTCGCCGGGGAGAATCTCGGCCCCGTCGGCCGCCTCGCGCACCGGCAGACCGCAGACCTTCGTGAGGCGCTCGGCGAGGTGGCCGGTGAACAGCGGCGGCATGTGCTGGACGATGAGCACCGGTACGCCGTCGCGCGAGACGAAGGCCGGGAGGAACTCGGCCAGCGCCACCGGCCCCCCGGTCGACACCGCCACCACCACCGCCGCCACCGCCACGTCGCCGCGCTGGCGCGGCCGGGAGGCGCCGGCGCCGGCCACGGCGCCCGGCAGGGGCACGGCGCGGCGGAACTGCTTCAACCGCGGGATCACTTCCTCGCGGATCCGCGCCGTCACCTCGGCGGGAGTCGCCGCCTTGGGCTTGGGGACGTAGTCGTTGGCACCGGCCACGAGCGCGTCGAGGGCCACCTTCGCGCCGCGCTCGGTGAGCGTGGAGAACATCACCACCGGGAGCCGCGGCTGCACGCGGCGCAGCTCGCGGAGCATCGTCAGGCCGTCCATCACGGGCATCTCGACGTCGAGGAGCACGACGTCGGGGCGCAATTCCGCCACCCGCGCGAGCCCCTCGACGCCGTCGGCGGCGCTGCCGGCCACGCGCAACTCGGGGTCGGCGGCGAGCGCCGCCGAGACGGTGGCCCGGATCGTGGCCGAGTCGTCCACCACGAGCACGCGCACCGGCTCGGCACGGGCCTGTGCGGCGCGCGGCCCCAGGCCCGCGGCGGCCAGCGCCTCGACGATCGCCGGCGGCGTGAACGGCTTGGGAACGAAGGTCGCCGCCCCCGCGCGCAGCGCCCTGGCCACCGTCTCCGTCCCCTGCTCCGACGACACCGCCACCAGCGGGAGGCGGGCGAACTCCGGCTTCCCCCGGATCCAGGCCATGAGGGCGAAGCCGTCCATCACCGGCATGTTGAGGTTCACGGTGACGACGTCGGGGCGCGGCCCGCCGGCCAGCCGCCGCGTCGCCTCCTCCCCGTCGGCCGCCTGGTCGCACTCGTAGCCCAGATCGGAGAGGACCCTGGCGAGGATCCCCCGGACCGGCTTCGAGTCGTCGACGATCAGCGCGCGCACGGTGCGGCCAATTCGGCGGGGATCGGGCTCACTCGCGGTACTCCTCCACCAGCCGCTGCAGGCTCTGGGCCATCTTCGCCAGCTCCTGGCTGGAGAGCTGGGCGTTGGTGGCGCCCTCGGCGGTGTTCTGCGCGGCCTGCGCCACCTGCCCGATATTCTGCGCGATCTCGGTCGATCCCGTCGTGGCCTCGGCGACGTTGCGGCTGATCTCGCTGGTCGTCACGCTCTGCTCCTCGACCGCGGCCGCGATCTTCGTCTGCAGCCCGTCGATCCGCTCGATCACGGCCACGATCTCGCCGATCGCCGCCACGGCGCGGGCCGTGTCGGCCTGCATCGTCTCGATCTTGCCGCCGATGTCCTCGGTGGCCTTGGCCGTCTCGCGGGCCAGGTCCTTGACCTCGTTGGCGACCACGGCGAAGCCCTTCCCCGCCTCGCCGGCACGGGCCGCCTCGATGGTGGCGTTGAGGGCCAGGAGGTTGGTCTGCTCGGCGATCGACGTGATCACCTTCACCACCTGCCCGATCTCGGCGCTCGACACGCCGAGCTTGTCCATCGTCGTCGAGGTGGCGCGGGCCATGTCGACGCTCTGGCGGGCCACCCCGGCCGCGTCCTGGGCGTTGCGGGCGATGTCGTAGATGCTCTGGACGAGATTCTCCACCGATCCGGAGACGGTCTTGGTGTTGGCGCTCACCTCCTCGGCGGCCGCCGAGACGAGGTTGGCCTGGGCCGTCGTCTCCTCCGCCGCCGCGCTCATCTGCTGGCTGACGCTCGTCAGTTCCTCCGAGGCGCTGGCGAGGGTGTGGATGTTGTCGGTGATCCCGCCGACGAGTGCCGCCTGGCGCGTGGCCGCGCGGCTGAACGACTGCGCGATGAGCGCCGACACGAGCCCCACGCCCAGGGCGGTGAGGCCGAAGATCCACGATGCGGCGCGCTGGAGGGCGTCGACGGGGGCCGCGATCTCGGCCCGGTCGATCTCCGAGACGATCGCCCAGGTGACGTCGTCGTTGCCGGGGCCGTCGCCCTTGTGGATCGTGGCCGGCCCCCACGACGAGAGCACCGGCTCGCCGCGGTAGTCGGTCGCGGGGGCGGTGCCGCTCCCGCCGCGCTCGAAGACGTCGCGCACCGGCTCGGTATCGGCCTTGACCGTGGGATTGCAGATCGTCGTCTTCACCCCGAGGCGCTCGAGGAAGCGCGAGTCGGTGCGGAAGAGCTTGTCGGCGCCCACGGCGTAGGTCTCGCCGGTCTTGCCCAGGCCGAGCGTCTCGCCCACCACGGCGTTGATCCGGTCGAGGGGCAGCTGGAAGATCACCACCCCGACCACCTTCCGCCCCTCGACGATCGGCGCGGCGAGGAAGCCGGCCGGCTTCTCGAAGGACGCGGGATAGGGTCCGAACTGCCCGAAGAAGGCGGCCCCGCTGCGGCCCGCGTTCACCACCTGGCGGAACACCTTGCCGAGGTTCGTCTCGGCGAAGGCGCCGTTGCGCAGCGACGTGCCGAAGTCGATCTCCTTGAAGACGGTGTAGACGACGTCGCCGGAATCGGCGTCGACGAGGAACAGGTCGTAGAGGCCGAAGCGCCGCAGCAGGTCGCGGAGCACGGGGTGGTGGGCGGCATGGGCCCGGGAGTAGGCGGAGCCGTCGGCCGCGGCGTCGAGCGCGTCCTTGGAGCCGATCGGGTTCTCGTTGCGGCGGATGTAGAGATCCTGGAGCCAGGCCCCCGCCTCGCCGAGGACGTCGGTGAGGCCCTTGGCGGCCATCTCGTTGCCGGTCTCCTGCTTGTAGCGCGACGCGAACTCGGTGGCGTACCACGCCTCGAGGTCGGCCAGCGACCGCTTCTTCTCCGCCTCCCCCGCGGCGTCGTCCTGGAGGACGGTGCGGAAGCCGTCGCGGAAGTCGCGGAAGGCGTCGCGGGTGGAGGGATCGGCGGCGACCACGACGAGCTGGTCGCGGAGCGACTGGAAGTAGCGCTCGACCTGCTTGGCGGTGATCTCGCGCACCACCTGGAGCTTCGTCCGCGCCTCGTCGTCCAGCGACGCGGAGGCGCGCGAGTAGGTCGACCAGCCCATGAAGGCCAGCGGCAACAGCGACACCGCCAACAGCGCCAAGAGGAGGGGATTGGCGAGGAACCCCGCCAGGCCGCGCCACCATCCGCCGCCCTTGCCGGAGCGGGCACCCGTCGTCTTCATCGCGTCTTCCTTTCCAACGTCGTTCCGGACAATCCCGCCAGAATGGCCTCGAGCGCGAGGACGTGCACGAGCCCGCCCCGCGCCGCATGGACCCCCTCGATGCACTCCGCCGTCGCCCCCTCGGCCGCGGCCGTGGGCGGCTCGATCCCGCCGAGCGGGATCTCGACGACGTCGGCGATGGCGTCGACGAGCAGGCTGTAGGCCTCCCCCCCGCCGGCCACCACGACGACGTGCAGCTCCTCGTCGCGCGGATCGGCCTCGAAGCCGAGGCGCCGGCGCATGTCGATGGCCGGCACGATCCGGCCGCGGAGGTTGAGCAGCCCGCGGATCGCCGCCGGGCCGCGCGGGACGGTGGTCGTCACCCGGCCGCGGAACACCTCCGTGACGGCGGCGGCGGCGATGGCGAAGGTGCGCCCCGCCACGACGAACGTGCAGAAGAGCCGCGCCGGGGCGACCGCCGGGGGGGCGTTCATGCGGGCACCTGCGGGGCGGGGCCGGAGCCCGCGGGGACGAGCTGGCGGACGTCGATCACCTCGGTGGCGCGCCCCGCCACGGCGATCGTGCCGAGCACCGCCGGGGCGCGCAGGGCCCGGTCGATGGGCACCTCGGGGAGCACCACCTCGAGAATCCGCCGCACGCGCAGCCCCACCTCGCCGTGCACCGGCGCCAGGATCACCGCCGTCACCGCCGGCGCGTCGAGCGGCCCGGGAACGCCGGTGAGGGCGGCGTCGAGGTCGGCGATCGCCGTCAGCCGCCCCTCGCGGTGGACCACCGTGTGGCCGGCCGCCTGCTGGAGGCGCTCGCGCGGGAAGGTCTCGAGGCGCGAGACGTCGTCGAGCGGCACCGCCACCGCGCGCCCCGCCGGCGACTCGCAGACGAGATACCGCTCCGCCGCCACCGGGGCGGCCGCGGCCTCCACCGCCTCGTCGCCCGCGCCGCGGGGGGGAATCCGGGCGGCGTGGGCGATGCCGCGCGGGTCGAGGATCAGCACCACCGCGCCGTCGCCGCGCACCGTGGCGCCGGCGTACAGCCCGAGGGCCACCAGCGCCGCCACGATCGGCTTGACGACGATGTCCTCGGCCACGGCGACGCCGTCGACGACGAGGCCGAATTCGTGATCGTCGCCGCGCAGCACCACCACCGTGCCGCGCCCCTCGTCGCCGGCCGCGCCCGTGCCGCCGATGCCCAGGAGGCCCCCGAGGAAGACCAGCGGCAGCAGGCGCCCGCGCAGCCGGATCACCGGCGCGCCGTCGAGCCCCTCCACCGCCACCGGCGAGCTCGTGGCCCCGGCCCGCAGCGCGATCAGCTCGCGCACGGCCACCTGCGGGATGGCGAAGCGATGGCCGCCGCAGGAGACGATGAGGGCGGGGATGATGGCGAGCGTGAGGGGGATGCGGACGCGGATCGTGGTCCCCGCCCCCGGCCGGCTGGAGAGGTCGACCGAGCCCCCCACGGCCTCGATGTTCGTGCGGACGACGTCCATCCCCACGCCGCGGCCGGAGACGTCGGTCACCTTGGCGGCGGTGGAGAAGCCGGGCTCGAAGATGAATTGGAAGACGCGCTCGTCGGGGAGCGTGGCCGCCTCCTCGGCCGTCACCAGCCCCCGCGCCACGGCCTTGGCGCGCACCACGTCGACGGCGATCCCGCCGCCGTCGTCCTCGATCTCCACCATCACCTGGCCGCTCTCGTGATAGGCGCGCAGCGCCAGCCGACCCGCCCGCGGCTTCCCCTTGGCGAGCCGCGCCGCCGGGGGCTCGATGCCGTGGTCGACGGCGTTGCGCACGAGATGCGTGAGCGGATCGCGGATCGTCTCGATGAGGGAGCGGTCGAGCTCGGTGTCGGCGCCGTCGATGGAGAGGGCCACCTCCTTGCCGCAGGTGACGGCCAGGTCGCGCACGATGCGGGGAAACTTGCTGAACACCTGGTCGATCGGCTGCATGCGCGTCTTCATGGCCGCGGCCTGGAGGGCGGCGGTGACGGTATCGACGCGGTGCACGACCTTGAGCAGCTCGGCATCCTCCTGCCGCGTGCCGTCGGCGGCGCGGACGGTGGCCTCGAGCTGGTTGCGGGCCAGGACGAGCTCGCCGACGAGATCGACGAGGCTGCCGAGAAGGCCCACGTCGACGCGGATCGATTGCTCCGCCACGGCGGGCTTGCGCCCGGCGGAGGCCGTGGAACCGGCGGAGGCCGTGGAACCGGCGGAGGCCGTCGAGCCGGCGGAGACGGCCGGCGACGGAGCCGACGGCACCCGGGGCGCCGCCACGGCCTCGGGAATCACAGGCTCCGGGATCACCTCCGGGATCACAGGCTCCGGGATCACGGCCGCGGGGACCACGGGTTGCGGGATCACGGCCTCGGGGACCGAGGGCTTCGGCGCCGGCTCGACGGGGGCCTCGGGCGCGACAGGCTCCGTGGCCGCGGCGACAGGCTCCGGGGCCGGCGCGGCCGGCTCGGGCGCCGCAGGCGCCGCCGGCGTGGGAGGGGTGAGGCGGGTCACCACCACGCCGCCGCCGCGGCGCCGGTCGAGGGCTTCTTCCGAGATCCGGGCGAGCGACTGGGAGAGGGGAATGAAGTCGTCATCCCCCTCGCCGCCGGTCTTCTCGATCCGATCGAGGATGGTGCGCACCGCGTCGACGAGCTCGAGCAGCACCCCCGAGACGTCGTCGTCGAGGTCGATCTTGTCGTCGCGCAGCTGCCCGAGCAGGTGCTCGCCGCCGTGAGTGATCGCCCCGAGCTTCGAGAAGCCGAAGAAGCCGCTCGTCCCCTTGATGGTGTGGACGGTGCGGAAGATGCTCGCCAGGCGGTCGCCGTCGCGCGGGTTCTGCTCGAGCGCGACCAGGTCCCGGTCGAGCTGGTCGAGATTCTCGGCCGCCTCGACGAGGAACTCGCGAATGAACTCGTCGTTCTCGCCCATGGTGCCGCCCGGGTCGCCCGCCGGGGGCCGCACATCCCCCGAAAACGGTACGATACCTCCGTGTTTCGGCGATTTCCGGCGACGGCATCGCCGGGCCGCCGGCTCTGCCGGTCGCGCCACCCGCGGCGGTCGGGATGGCCCCGAAAAACCCCTCTTTCGAGGGGATCGCCGGCGTCAGCCGCACAGTTCCGGGATCGGCCGGCCGTGCTCCACCAGGCGCACCGGGCGGCCGGCCAGGTCGGGAATCGTGACCCGCTCGGCGTCGATCCCCAGATGGCGGTAGATGGTGGCGAGGAAGTCGTGCGCGGTGCAGCGCCGCTCCACCACCTGCTCGGCGCGGGCGTCGGTGGCACCCACCACCTGCCCCGGCGCGATGCCGCCGCCGAACCAGACGTTCGAGAAGGCCTGCGGCCAGTGGTCGCGGCCCGGCTGGATGGTGCCGGCGGGGGCGCTGGCGTTGCCGGCCCCGGTGCTCGGCGCGTAGCTGACCTTCGGCGTCCGCCCGAACTCCCCGGTCACCACCACGAGCACGCGCTCGGAGAGGCCGCGGTCGTGGATGTCCTCCACGAGCGCCGCCACGGCGTTGTCGTAGGCGGCGGCGCGGAAGCGCAGCGCCTCGAAGACGTGGTGGTCGACGGCGTGGTCGTCCCACACGCCCGTCCGGCCGCAGAGCGGGCCGGCCAGTTCCGTGGTGACGATGTCCACGCCGGCCTCGACGAGGCGGCGCGCCATGAGAAGCTGCTGGCCCCAGGCGTTGCGGCCGTAGCGGTCGCGCGTGCGGTCGTCCTCGCGCGAGAGATCGAAGGCGTGCCGCGCGTCGCGGCTGGTGAGGAGCTCGAGGGCGCCGGCCTCGAAGGCGTCGAGCGCCTCCATCTCGAGCACCCGCCCCACGGAGCGCTCGAAGCTGTCGAACCGCCCGCGCAGGCCCACGCGCCGCCGCAGCCGGGCCACCTCGGCGGCGTCGTCGAGGCCGATGTTGGGCACGGCGAAGCCGGGCGCGCTGGGATCGCCGGTGACGGCGAACGGCCGCCAGGCGTCGCCGAGCCACGCCGGGCCGCTGTAGGTGAGGGGCGGATTGATCCCCACCGAGCGCGGGAGGGGATTGCCGCGCGGGCCGCGCTCGGCGAGCACCCGATTGGCCGCGCACATCCAGTCGGGGAGGCGCGGCTTCGGCTTGTCGAGCGTGTCCATGTCGCCCGAGAGCATCTGCATCGATCCCGCCGGATGCCCGCCGGCGGTCTGCGACATCGACCGCACCACCACGAGCCGGTCGGCGAGCGCCGCCTGGCGCGGGAGGAGCTCGCTGAAGGCGAGCCCGGGCACCCGGGTGGCGATCGGCTGGAAGGGGCCGCGGTAGTCGAGGGGGGCACCGGGCTTGGGATCGTAGGTGTCGATGTGGGAGCAGCCGCCCGGCTTCCACACCATGATCACCGCCCGCGGCGCGGGCCCCGCGGGCCCCTCCGCCCGGGCCCGGAGGAGGCCGGGGAGCGACAGCCCCCCGACGCCCCCCATGCCCAGGAGCCCCGCCCCGAGGAACGCCCGGCGCGGCCCGCCGCGCGCGACGGGGGGGCCCGGGGCAACGCGATCGCGGCGACGGTGGATGCATGGTTCCCTCCGGCAGGTCGACGGCGACCCTCCCCCGGGACGGGATCCTACACCCCCCGCCCGCCGCGATCGACATCGCCGCGGCCAGCCCCGCCCCGCTCAACGGAACTGCTGGCACCAGTAGAGGGTGCCGTCGGCGGCCCGGGCGACGGCCACCCCGATCCGCGAATGGCCGCGGCCGAGGATGTTGGCGCGGTGGCCGTCGGAGCGCATCCAGTCGCCCACCGCGTGGCCCGCGTTCGACTGCCCCATGGCGATGTTCTCGGTCACCCCCCGGCCGTGGGCGAGGGTGCGGTTGCCGGCCATCCACGCCGCGTGGCGCCGTGCCCCGGCCATCAGCCCGGCGTCGGCCGCCAGCGGGGGCAGCCCGCGGCGGGCACGCTCGTCGTTGGTGCGCTCCACCACGGCCGATTCGGTGGCCGAGAGGCCGACCTCGGGGGAGGCCGCACGCGGCTCCCGCGCGGGCAGCGCCGCGGGCGCGAGCCCGAGGAGCGCCCCGAGCAGGAGCGCCCCGAGCGGGGCGCGGAGGTGGACACGGAGCATCGTCGTGGTCATGGCAGGACTCCTTCTGGGGTGGGATGAACCGGCAGGTCGGCCGGTATGCGGCGCGGCGGGCGCGGCGGTCAAAAAACCGCGCCGTCCGCGCCGCGCGCGCCCCTTCCCCAGATTGCCCGCTTCGCTCGCCCCGCGGCACGGATCGGTCGCCGACCGCTCAGGGAACCGCCGCCGCGGCCTCGCGCAGGAGCCGCACGGCCGCCTCGACCATCACTTCGCCCGCCCCCGGGGCGACGGTGGTG
>CAISKG010000045.1 GCA_903885855.1 uncultured Planctomycetaceae bacterium | reverse complement strand
TGGCCGCCAGCGGCGATGCCGGGAAGGTGGGGATGGATCGGTCGGGCCGGCGTGGGCGATGCCCCACGCCGCGAGCGAACGTGTGAAGGGTGACGCGGCGCCGAGGGGCGTGGTGGCATCGGTTCGGAACGGGCGCATCGACGACGTCGGTGCCGGGTCGGAAGCCTCGAGGAGGTGCGGTCGTGAACGGTTCACGTTGCGGGAATGCCGGATGGACCTCCGGATTGAGCTCCGGATGGACCTGGAGCCGTTTCGCCCGCGTGGCGATCGCACTGGCGGCCGTGGCATGGTCGGCGGGGTCGCCCGCCCCATCGTCGACGTCCACCGCCCGGGGCGACGACACCGTGGCTTCCCCCGCCGAAAAGGCCGACCACGGCCACGACGACCATGCCGACCACGGCCATGGCGACCACGTCGAGATCGGCCACAAGCCCCCTCCGGGCGTGTCGCTCAAGGAATTTGAGAGCCCGGTCGACTGGCGGCGCACCGATCTGGCGCTGTGGTCGCTGGCCGTCTTCGCCCTGCTGCTGGGCCTCCTCGGGCAATTCGCCTGGAAGCCGATCATGGCCGGCCTCGACCGGCGGGAGCAGGGGATCGAGAGCCGGATCGCCGAGACCAAGAAGGCCAGCGAGGAAGCCAAGCAGATGCTCGCCGCCTACGAGCGGCGCCTCGCCGAGGCTTCGGAGGAGGTGCGTGGCATGCTCGAGGAGGCGCGGCGCGACGCCGACGTCACCAAGGCCGCGATCGTCGCCGAGGCGAAGAAGTCGGCCGAGGACGAGAAGGCCCGGGCCCGCCACGAGATCGGGCTGGCCCGCGACGAGGCCCTCTCGTCGATCGCCGAGAAGGCGGGCGACCTGGCCGTCGAGGTCGCCGGCAAGTTTCTCCGCGACAAGATCGGCAAGGACGACCACGCCCGGCTGGTGCGCGAGTCGGTCGCGAGCCTCGGCCATTCCCGCCCCAGCGTGAACTGATCGCCCGTCGCCCGCCTTTCACAGGCCTCCCCTCCGCCCCCTGCCGCAGCCTCCCATGAACGACGACGCCCGTACGAAGGACCCCGCCGAGCACGCCGTCAGCGACGTGGGCGCGGAGCGTCTGGCCAAGGTCTACGCCCAGGCCATCCTCGACGCGGCCGAGAAGGCAGGCTGCCGCCGCGAGACGCTCGAGGAACTGCGCGGCCTCGCCACCGACGTCCTCCCGAAGGTGCCCGGGGCGGTCCGGGTGTTCGCCTCGCCGCGCGTCAGCACGGAGGAGAAGGAGGCGATGATCGACGCGATCTGCGGCGGTCGCGTCCGCCCCACGACGCTCCACGCCCTCCACGTCCTCGCCCGCCATGACCGCCTCGGCCTGCTCGGCCAGGTGGTCGACGCCGCCGGCCGGTTGGCCGACGAGCGCGACGGGCTGCAACGGGCCGAGTTCATCACCGCCGTGCCGCTGGGCGAGCCGGAGCGCCAGACGCTCCTGGCCGAGGTTTCCGCGGCCCTGGGGCTGCGCCTCGCGCCCACGTTCACCGTCGATCCCGATCTCCTCGGCGGGCTCATCGTCCGCGTCGAGGACACCGTCCATGACCATTCCGTCGCCACGAGCCTGCGCCATCTCGGCGACCGGCTGAAGCAGAGGAGCATCCATGAAATTCAATACCGACGAGATCGCCTCGGTACTCCGTGAGGAGATCGACCGCTTCGAGCGGAAGATCGACGTCCGCGAGGTGGGCCGCGTCCTGGAGGTCGGCGACGGCATCGCGCGCGTGTGGGGCCTGCAGGGCGTGATGGCCGGCGAGATGGTCGAATTCCCCGGCGGGATCACCGGCCTGGCGTTCAACCTCGAGGAGAACTCCGTCGGCGTGATCATCCTCGGCGACTACCTGAAGGTCACCGAGGGGGACGAGGTGCGGAGCACCGGCAAGCTGCTCAGCGTGCCGGTGGGCGACGCCGTCATCGGCCGCGTCCTCGACCCGCTCGGCAACCCGCTCGACGGCAAGGGGCCGGTGGTGACCGACCAGCGCCGCCCGGTCGAGACGCTCGCCCCGGGTGTCGCCGAGCGCTCGCCGGTGCGTGAGCCGCTGCAGACGGGCATCAAGGCGGTCGACGCCATGACGCCCATCGGGCGCGGCCAGCGCGAGCTGATCATCGGCGACCGCAAGACCGGCAAGACGGCCATCGGCATCGACGCGATCATCAACCAGAAGAACAGCGGCGTGAAGTGCTTCTACGTCGCCGTCGGCCAGAAGGACTCGTCGGTCGCCGTGGCCATCGACGTGCTCCGCAAGTACGGCGCCATGGACTACACCACGGTGATCGTCTCCGGCGCGAGCACGGCGGCCCCGCTGCAGTACATCGCCCCCTATTCGGGGACGGCGATGGCGGAGTACTTCATGTACAAGGGCGAGCACGCCCTCATCGTCTACGACGACCTCTCCAAGCAGGCCGCCGCCTACCGCCAGCTGTCGCTGCTCATGCGGCGTCCGCCGGGCCGCGAGGCCTACCCCGGCGACGTGTTCTACGCCCACAGCCGGCTCCTGGAGCGCTCGGCGAAGCTCTCGGCCGAGCTCGGCGGCGGCTCGCTCACCAGCCTCCCGATCATCGAGACGCTCGAGGGGGAGGTGTCGGCCTACATCCCCACCAACGTGATCTCGATCACCGACGGCCAGATCTACCTCCAGCCCGACCTCTTCTTCGCCGGCCAGCGGCCCGCCATGAACGTCGGCATCTCGGTGTCGCGCGTGGGCGGTGCCGCCCAGACGAAGGCCATGAAGAAGGTCGCCGGCGGTCTCCGCCTCGACCTGGCGAGCTTCCGCGAGCTCGAGGCCTTCGCCCAGCTCGGCACCGACCTCGACGCCGCCACCCAGCAGCGGCTCGACCGCGGCTACCGGATGGTGGAGCTGCTCAAGCAGGGGCAGTACGCCCCGATGGACGTGGTCGACCAGGTGCTCTCGATCTACGCCGG
>CAISKG010000044.1 GCA_903885855.1 uncultured Planctomycetaceae bacterium | reverse complement strand
CTGGGGCGGCCTCGTCTTCGAGGGCGGCTTGGGCGGCCGCCAACCGGGCCACGGGGACGCGGAAGGGCGAGCAACTCACATAGGTCAGGCCAAGCTTGTGGCAGAACTTTACCGAGTTCGGGTCGCCACCGTGTTCGCCGCAGATGCCGAGCTTGATGCCAGGACGCGTGCTGTTGCCTTTCTCCACCGCGATCTTCATGAGTTGGCCGACGCCAGCCTGATCGATCGAGGCAAAGGGGTTGGTCTTGCAGATTTCCAGCTCCGCGTAAGGCGGCAGGAAGCTGCCGGAGTCGTCGCGGCTCATGCCCAGGCAGGTCTGGGTGAGGTCGTTGGTGCCGAAGCTGAAGAACTCGGCGCTCTCGGCGATCTCGTCGGCGGTGAGCGCGCCGCGCGGGATCTCGATCATCGTGCCCACGAGGTACTTCACCTTCTGCCCCGTCTCCTTGGCCACCTTGGCCGCGACGGCGTGGACGATCTCCAGCTGGTTGTCGAGCTCCTTCTTGAAGCCCACGAGCGGAATCATGATCTCGGGGCGCACCTTGATGCCGTCCTTCTGCACCTTGGCCGCCGCCTCGAACACCGCCCTGGCCTGCATCTCCGAGATCTCGGGGTAGCTGATCCCCAGGCGGCAGCCGCGGTGGCCGAGCATCGGGTTGAACTCGTGCAGCGCCTCGACGCGCCGGCGCACGACCTCCACCGGGATCCCCAGCTTGCGGGCGAGATCGGCCTGCGCCTTCTCCTCGTGGGGGACGAACTCATGGAGCGGCGGATCGAGGAAGCGGATGGTCGCCGGCCTCCCCTCGAGGGCCCGGAAGATGCCCTCGAAGTCGTCGCGCTGGTAGGGGAGAAGCTTGGCCAGCGCCTCGCGCCGGGCATCGAGCGACTCGGCGAGGATCATCTCGCGCATCGCGTCGATGCGGTCCCCCTCGAAGAACATGTGCTCGGTGCGCGTCAGCCCGATCCCCTCGGCGCCGAAGGCGATCGCCTGGCGCACCTGCTCCGGGGTGTCGGCGTTGGTGCGGATGCCGAGCTTCCGGTGCTTGTCGGCGAGCTTCATGATGAAGGCGTAATACTGGAAGACCTCCGAATCCTCCGGCCGCATCGTGTTGCTCACGAGCACCTGCTTGAGCTCGCTGTCGGCGGTCTCGATGGCGCCCGAGAGAACCTCACCGTTGCTGCCGTTGATGGAGATGGCATCCCCCTCGCGGAGCACGGTGGAGCCGCAGGTGAGGGTGCCGCGGGCGTAGTCGATGGCGATCGCGCCGGCGCCCGCCACGCACACCTTCCCCATCTGCCGGGCCACGAGGGCGGCGTGGCTGGAGACGCCGCCGCGGCTGGTGAGGATCCCCTCGGCGGCGATCATCCCGCGCAGATCCTCGGGGCTCGTCTCCACGCGCGCGAGCACCACCTTCTTGCCCGCCCCGGCCAGCTCCTCGGCCTTGGCGGCCGAGAAGACCAACTGCCCGGTGGCGGCGCCGGGGCCGGCGGGCAGGCCGCTGGTCAGGAGCCGGCCCGACTTCTTCGCCCGCTCGTAGTCGGCCCGGTCGAAGATCGGCGCGAGCAGCTGCGAGAGGGCGTCGGGATCGGCGCTCTGGATGGCGTGCTCCGGCGTCATCAGCTTCTGCTTCACCATGTCGTGCGCGATCTTCACGTACGCCAGGGCGGTGCGCTTGCCGTTGCGCGTCTGGAGCATGTAGAGCTTCTTCTTCTCCACCGTGAACTCGAAGTCCTGCACGTCGCCGAACTTCTTCTCCAGCTTCTCGCGCACCTTCTCGAGCTGCTTGTAGGTGGAGGCGAACTCGGGGTCGTGGGCCATCTGCACCACCGGCTTCGGCGTGCGCACGCCGGCCACGACGTCCTCGCCCTGGGCGTTGACGAGGTACTCGCCGTAGAAGACGTCCTCGCCGGTGGCCGGATCGCGGGTGAAGGCCACGCCGGTGGCACAGTCATCGCCCATGTTGCCGAACACCATGCTCTGGACGTTGACGGCCGTGCCCCATTCGTCGGGGATCTTGTACTTGCGGCGGTAGATGATCG
>CAISKG010000043.1 GCA_903885855.1 uncultured Planctomycetaceae bacterium | reverse complement strand
TCGTCGGCGAAGGCCAGCTCCGCCCGCACCGGCTTGCCGTCGGGCCCCGGGGTGACGCTCTCGAGCGTCAGGCAGGCGTCGGTGCGGTGGCCGAGGCGCGACGAGAAGAGGTCGAGGACGAGCGTCTCGCCCGCCTTGGCCTCGAAGGAGAGCCAGTCGCGGTCGCCGCGCGGATGGAAGCGGCCGGCGACCACGCCCGGCAGCGCCACGGCCTGCGCCGCCTCGGGCATGTCGTTGGGCTCGCTCTCCACGATCGGCGCCGTCGGGGCCACCAGCGCCGCGGCCAGCGGCTGGGCGGCGCCGGGGACGTCGCCGAAGACGTCGACCAGGCCGGCGGTGGCGTCGCGCGGCGCGAGGAGGCGGCGCGTGTTGCGCTCCGCCGCGCCCCGCGCCGGATCGCCGGTGCGGGCGTCGATCGTGATCTTCTCCAGGCCCGCCGTCCCCTCGCGGGCCGAAAGGCCGGGGAGGCCGGAGGGGGTGCCGCCGGGGAGGCCGACGCCGTACACCTCCACCTTCGCCGACTCGCCCGGCCGCGCTGCCGGCGGGAAGACGAAGTCGACCTGCGGCGCCGTGGAGACACCGAGGCGGTAATGGACCTCGTCGCCGCCGCCGGCGTAGAGGTCGTGGACGCGCAGCACGTAGCGGCCGTCGGCCGGGGCGGTGAAGTCGACGAAGGGATCGTCGTCGCGCTGGCGCCGGGCCGTGGCGACGACCCGGCCGCCGGCGTCGAGCACCTCGAGCACGGGCGTCATCCGGGAATCGATGCGCCGGGCCCAGATCTCGGCCCGGATGCGGCGGCCGGCGGGGAGCTCGACGGCGTAATGATCCGACTTGCCGGCGGTGGCCCGGGCGTTCACCGCCGCATCGGCGGGCACGACGAGCGCCTTGGCGGGACTGTCGACCTCGGCCTGCTTGGCCACCTCGTCGCCGGTGCCGACGACGAAGCCGCGGGCGGCGCTGGCACCGAAGCGCCCCACCGCCACCACGTCGTAGAGGCCGGCGGGCACCTCCGGCGCGATCGTGACCACCATCGTGCGCGGGATCGGCCGGGGCTGCGGATCGAACTCCGTCGGCGGGGTCGTCGCCGGAACGGCGGTGATCCCCGGATGCGAGAAGACGAGCCGCTCGAGGTCGTCGAGATCGCCCCCGAGGAGCGTGACGGTGACCTGCGTGCCCTGCTTGCCGCCGGCGGGGGAGAGCGCCGTGAGCGCCGCCCGGGGGAAGTCGGCCGTGGCCGCGCCGCCGAGGAGCACGAGCGCCGCCAGCGCCCCCAGGCAGCGGCGGACGATGGCGGCGGACGACGGGGTGGACGTCATGGTGGCGATCCGTGGAACGGGGAAGGGGACGCGGGGCGCCGCATGCCGTCCATGGCGTCACCGCGGGCCGCGCGGGCCCACGGAGCGTCGCCCCGCGGGAGCCGCGACCGTGCGGTCCTGGGCTTCCTCTCCTAGTGGTTGAAGAGGAATTCCTTGGTGTTGAGCAGCGACCAGATCACGTCCTCGTAGGCGGCGGCACGGTTGTCCGCGTGCCCTTCGAGGTACTTGATGACCAGCCCCGACTCGTCGGCCGACGGCGGCCTCGAGAACGACACGAGGTACAGCTCGTTGATCTTCGCCGCGTCGTCCCGGCCGGCGTCGGCGGCGACCTTCGCCGCCCGGCCATCGCCGCCGAGCTTCCCGAGGATGTCGGCGGAGTTGATGAGGTGGATGCTCTGGGCGAGGTTCGCCTCCGAGACGCGCTCGCATTCGCAGGCGCTGTCGCCGTTGGGACGGCCGAAGACGGTGAGGAAGTAGTTGTTGAAGTTGGGATCGGGGAGCTGGATCGACCGCGTGCCGGCGAGCGTGCCGGCGAACGACGTCTCCTTGCCGGTGAGCGTGTCGATGGCGTCGAGCGCCACCTCGGCGGGGAGGCGACGCGGGTAGAAGCGCGAGAAGCTCTGCCGGTCCTCGGCGTTGTACTGGTTCGGCTCGGCCGAGAGCTGGTAGGTGTTCGAGCGGCAGATCGTGCGCACGAGGTGCTTGAGGTCGTAGCCGTGGGCCACGAAGTCGGCCGCCAGCGCGTCGAGGAGGGCGGGATTCGTGGGCGGATTGGTGAGGCGCATGTCGTCCTCGGGCTCGACCAGGCCGCGCGAGAAGAAGTGCTTCCAGTAGCGGTTGACGATCGAACGGGCGAAGAAGGGATTGGCGGGGTCGGTCATCCAGTCGGCCAACGCCGCGCGAGGATCGACGTCGGCGGGCAGTTCGGCCGGCTTGCCGCCGAGGACCGCCGCCTGGTGGGTGCCCTTGGGGCCGGCCGCCTGGGGCGCGCCGCGGTTGTGGAAGATCTGGTCCTCGCCCGGCTGGGCCCCCTTCTTGCGGCCGATCCGGGAGAAAAAGGCGGAGAGCTGGTAGTAGTCCTCGGTGCTCCACTTCTCGAAGGGATGGTGGTGGCAGCGGGCGCACTGGAGGCGGAGGCCGAGGAACAGCTGCGACAGGTCCTCCACCTGCTGGTTGGTGTCGACCACCTGCCGGTACCAGATCGTGGCCGGATTCCCCACCGCCTCGCCGCTGGCGGTGACGAGGTCGCGCACGAACTGGTCGTAGGGCTTGTTCTCCGCCAGGCTCGCGCGGATCCAATCGTGGAAGGCGTAGCTGCCGTGGCGGTGGAGCCCGTCGTCGGTGCGCTTGTTGCGCAGCACCGCCGACCACTTGTTGGCGAAGGCGTAGGCGTAGTCGGGGCTGTCGACGAGGCGGTCGACGAGCCGGTCGCGCTTGAGCGGATCGGCGTCGGCGAGGAAGGCCTGCGTCTCCTCGAGCGTGGGGATGCGGCCGGCGATGTCGATCGTCGCGCGGCGCAGGAAGGTGGCGTCGTCGCAGCGGGCCGAGGGGGGCAGGCCCAGCGAGAGGAGGTTGTCGAGGACGTGGTTGTCGATGAAGTTGCGCGCGAAGTCGGCGCGGGCCGGCATGCCGTTGCCGGGGGAGTCGAGGGGGATCGTGGCCCGGAACACGGCCACCTGGCTCTGGTAGCGCACCATGAGGGCGGCGACGCCGCTGCGCGGCGGGCCGCTGCCGCGCTCGACCGCGGTCACCAGGCCCGACTTGTCGACCCCGGCCAGATCGGGGGCGTTGACCTCGAACTGGGCCATGGGGGTGACGTCCTCGCGGGAGCCGTCGGAGAGGATCGCCGTCACGCGCACCTGCTGCGACTGCCCCGGATGCATGACGCGCACCGTGGGGAAGACCTCGATGCCCACCACCTTGGGGGCCGTCGGGTCGCCGGGGCGGGCCCCTTCGGCGATCCAGCGGGCGATGAGCCGATAGGCGGGGGAGCCGGTCTCGATCAGTTTGCCGCCGCCGTGGGGCAGCACGGCCGCCGCCTTCAACAGCAGCAGGCTTTCGTCGGGGGCGGTGGTGGAGATGCGGCGGCCGCGGGCCTCCTTGACGAGGTGCTCGTGGTCCTCGGCCGGCTCGAAGCCCAGCAGGGAGAGACGGAAGCCGTTCTGGCCGCCGCTCTTGCCGTGGCAGCCGCCGCCGTTGCAGCCGTATTTGGTGAAGACCGGCACCACACGGCCGAAGAACTCGACCGGCGGATCGTCGCCGAAACGCTCCACGACCAGCGGCACGCGGGTTTCGGTGCCGTCCGGCAGGCCCGGGGCCCCCGACAGCGCGACCACGATCTCCCCCTGGCCGTTGGCCGCCGGGACGACGACCCCCTCCGGGGTCACCGAGGCCAGCGTGGCCGGTTCGACGCGGTACACCGCCGCGCGGGTGACGTCGCGGCCGTGCTCGGCATCCCCCCCCTCGGGCACGACGCTGGCCACCAACTGTCGCCGCCCCTCGGTGCCCACGATCCGCACCGGGCCGCCGTCGGGCTCACCGGTGGAGATTTCCAGCCGGTCGGCGGCGGTCGCCGGGGCGGCCAGACACAGCGGCAGGGCCGCCAGGAAGAGGCGGGCCAGGCTGCCTCGGAGGGCGACCGGCCAGGTTGCGGCGATAGTGTCCATGGTGCTCTCCACGATGGCGGACCCCTCTCCCAGACCCACAAGTATCCCCCAAAAGGCCGTCGATCGCAAAGTCGACGGTCGACAGGCGGCCCGCCGCCCCCGGCCAGCGTCGGAATCGAAAGCATTGCCAGGTCGCCCGAGGCCCCTTCCATGGTTGCGGATGGCCCCCCGGCGGACTCCCGAGCGCCGGAAAATGCCAGGGCCGGGGCGTCCGGCTGGCCGCGACCGCCGCCGCAGCCGCCTGCTACGCTGCCCGACCACCCCGCCTGCACCGCCCCCGGCGGCCGGCGCGTCGCTCTCCCCGCCCCTCCCCCGCCTGCCCCGACCCACCGATGACGAATTTCAACCTCACCCACCTCCGCCAGCTCGAGGCCGAGAGCATCCACATCATCCGGGAGGTGGCGGCGGAGTTCGAGAATCCGGTGATGCTCTATTCGATCGGCAAGGATTCGGCCGTCATGGTGCGCCTGGCGGAGAAGGCCTTCCATCCGGGGAAGCCCCCCTTTCCCCTGATGCACGTCGACACCACCTGGAAGTTCCGCGACATGTACCGGCTCCGCGACGAGTACGTCGCCAAGGAGCTGGGCTTCAAGTTGATCGTGCACGTCAACGAGGAGGGGCGGGCCGCGGGGGTGAATCCGATCACCCACGGCAGCAAGGTGCACACCGACGTCATGAAGACGCAGGC
>CAISKG010000042.1 GCA_903885855.1 uncultured Planctomycetaceae bacterium | reverse complement strand
CTCGGCCCCCGCATCCTCGCTCGGGGGTTGCTCGCCGCCTTCCTGACCGCCCTCCTGACCGCCTTCCTGGCCACCTTCCTGGCCACCTTCCTGGCCACCTTCCTGGCCACCTTCCTTGCCACCTTCCTTGCCACCCTCCTTGCCACCCTCCTTGCCCGGCGCGGGATCCATCGGTTCGCCGCCGGCATCGCGCACCTCGGTGCGCTTCGCGAAGCCCCCCAGGTCGCGGGCCAGGTCGGTCGTCTCGGTGGCCAGGGCGTCCTGGCGCTCGGCGAGCTTCTCCTCCGCCACGCCCGCTTCGGTGGCCCCCTCGATGTCGCGCTGCTTGGCGATGAGCTTCGACACGCGGGCGAGGAACTGCTTCACCTCCTCCTTGGAGTTGGACAGCGCCCTGTCGGAATCGCCAGCCTCGAGCAGGGTCAGCAGTTCGCGCATCTGCTCGATCGCCGAGGCCTGCGACGTGCCGGCCTTGAGCAATTGCCCCTTCTCGAGCAGTTCGACGATCGTCGAGATCCGGCTTCCCACCTCCTGGTCGCGCGCCTGCTCGAACACGCCGCGGAGCACGGCGGCGCGACGGGGATCGCTCGGTGCGAGGAGGTCGGCGAGGCGGAGGAACGTCTTCTCGAGGTCGCGGAACTGCGACAGCAGACGCTGCTCACGCTCGACGAGCGCGGCCTGATCGAGGGGCGAGGTGGTCGCCGGCCGTTCCGCTTCGGGCGTCCGAGGCGGATCATCCGCCCCCTCCGCCGCCCCCCCCTGCCCGAGCACCAGAAGCAGGATCGTCGACAGCACGACGCTCGGGCAGCGACGCGACGTCCGGGACAGGGCCCCCCGGCGAGCGGGAAGCCGACGGCGCGACGGGAGCCCGGAGAGGGAGGCGTGATCGCTCATGGCCGCTCCAGGACCTCCTTGGCGCGCTGCCGCTGACGCCGCAGCGTCTCGGACCTGATCTCCTCCTGCGTGCGGATCACGTCGCGCAGGATCTCGATCACCTCGTTGTACGACTCCAACTCCATCATCTTATCCAGGACGGCGCGCATCTTGGCGAGAACGGCGTCCACCCGCCCCAGAAGGGCGTCCCGATCCGCCGGGCCGGCGGCCTTCGCGGCCGCGGCGAGCGCCGGGAGGTCGGCGGCGGCGACCGTGCGGAGGGGTTCGGCGATCTGGGTCACGAGCCGGTCCTCCAATTCCGGCGTCAGCATGCGGTTGTTGTCGAGTTCCGCCCGGATGGCGCGGAACGACTCGGAGATCTCCGCCGTCTCGCCGGCCGCCCGCGCGGCGGCATCCGCCAGCCGGGCGACCTCCAGGGCGACCCCGTCCCCCCCCTCGCCGTCGGCGGCCGCGGCATCGTCCGCGTCGTCATCGGTCGCCGGACGGCTGGCGTCGCCATCGGCCGCCGGACGGCTGACGTGGGCGGCGGCCAGGCGCTCGCGCGACAGGGCCACGTCCGACACCACGCTCTCGAACCGGCGTCGGAGGAGGATCTCGCGCGCCTCGAGCATCGCCATCAGCGTCTCCGGGGCGACGACGTCGAGCGACCAGTCGTCGCTGGCGCCCTCGTTGGGGCCGCTGGCCAGGGCGCACCCGTCGCGCGCCGCCAGCCGCACGGCGATCGTCCCCCCGGGCGTCAGCCCGAGGGTCTCGAGCGTCACGACTTCGGGCGCATCGTCGGTGAATTCCACCATCGCGGCCCCCGCCCGGACGCGATCCACCGGCACCACGTGCGTCGATCCCTCCTTCACCGCCACCGAGACGGCCGCCGACGCCAGGCCGTGGTCGTCGCTCACCGCCCCCACCAGCGGAATCCGCGCCGCCGGCGTGACGGCCGTCGAGATCCCGCGCATCCGCACCGCCACCTGCGGCGGTTCGTCGGGCACCGCCACCACCACGATCGCGATGGGCTCCCGGTTGGCCAGACCGTCGACGTCGGTGAACGAGGCGTTGATGGTGCGTTCGCCGTCCACCGGGCCGATCCGGGCCGCGATCGCGCGGGGCGGCGCGCCCTCCGCGACGTCGAGCGACGCGATCGTCTCCGCGCTCTCGCCGCCGGCCGCGGCGCCGGGGGCCGGGAGCGTCACCGCCGCCGCCACGAGGGGCTTCGTGGCGTGGAACACCACGTCGACCATGCTCCCGCGGGGCACCTGCAGGACGCGCGACGACGCCACGGTGCGTTGGCCGCCGCCGAGGTAGTCGGGCAGCGTCGCGGTGCACTCGAGGCGCTCGAGCGCCGGGGCGTCGACGGCCACGAGGCGCAGGCCGCGGATCCGCGCGTCGCCGCCGCGCACCTCGATCTCCATGTCCTCCGTCACCCCCTTGACCACGTGCCCGAACGCCTGCCGCGATCCCTCCACGCCGCCGCGCGTCCCCATCCGATCGCTGCGCCAGCCGCCGCCGCGCACGGGCCGCCCGCGCAGTTCCACCACCTCGGGCACCTCGCGTGACGCGTCGGCGCTGACCACGACGTCGACGTCGGTGCCCCGGGCCACCTTGCGCACGCCGTCGACGAATCCCTCCGCGACCAGATGCACGCGCCTCGGCCAGGGGGTGTCGTCGAGGAGGAGCATGCGCCGTGCCCACACGCCGGCCACCGCCGGGCGGGCCACGAACAGGCCGACGATCGTCGCCGCCGCCACCCCCCCTGCCAGCGCCATCACCAGGAGCCGGCGCCGGCGGAAGAGGGTGTCCGGATCGACGCGCTCGGCCACGGCGGCGGCCTCGCCGATGGTGCGCTCGAGGAGGCCGCGATCGACCCCGTCGGGCGGGCGGGTGGAGAGCTCGACCGCGGTGGAGAGGCTGTCACGGAATTCCGGGTGACCGCGTTCCACGAGCGTGGCCAGCGCCGCGTCGCCGAGGGGCGTGGCCAATCGGCCCACGAGCGTGCGGCGCACCAGCCAGAACAGCGCCGCCAGCGCCGCGACCAGCAGCGCCACGCGCACCCACACCGGCGGCTCGACCGCCCAATCGAAGGCCATCGTCGCCCAGAAGCCCCCCGCCAGCGCCAGGGCCAGCAGGGCCGCGCTCTCCACCCAGATCCAGCCGCGCGTCCGCCGCCGCACGTCGTCGATCAGCGCCCGCAGGCGCTGCAGCCCCGCCACCGCGGTCGACGACAGCGCCTCGACCGGGGGCTCGGCGACGGCGTGCGGATCGGGGGGCGACACGGGGGCTTCTCCGGGACCTGGTCAGGCGAGCTTCACCAGCCGCCGCACGATCCACTCCAGGCACAACAGCCCGGTCGCGGCCGCCAGCAGGAATCCGTTCAGGCGCTGCTTGAAGCCCTTGTCGGGGCCGATCGTCTCGAATTCGCGGCGCGAGCGGTCGGGAATCAGCGCCGCCAGCGCCGCCGATTCCCCCGGGCCCCAGGCGGCGTCCGCGAGGAAGTGCGTCGAGCCGCCGGTGACGGTGGCGATGCGATCGAGGAGACCGCGATCGAGCCGCGGCCGCTCGAGCTCCCGGTCCGGGAGCCGGGCCTGGATGGCCCGCGACAGCACCTCGCCCGACCCGTCGGCGAGGTCGACGACGATCCGCCAGCGCCCCTCGCGGCCGGCGACGAACGTGCCGCGGTACTCCCCCGGCCGCCCGGGATCGGGGGCGAGGGGGACCGGCGCGCCGACGCCGTCGGGCCCCTCCACGCGACAGACGGCGCCGGCCAGCCCCGCGTCGCCGTCGGCGGCCACCAACCGCAGGGCGATCGACGCGCCGACGGCGTAGCGGTCGCGTTCCACCAGCAGCCGCGCCCGGCGCGACCCGGCCAGCAGGCG
>CAISKG010000041.1 GCA_903885855.1 uncultured Planctomycetaceae bacterium | reverse complement strand
GTCATCCTGCCGGAGTGGTACGAGCCGCGCTGGTCGCTGGGCACGCACGGCCTCTTCGCCAGCCAGGCCGCCGACGGCTCGGTGACGCTCACCGCCGTGGCCTGGGATTCGGTGCAGAAAGTCGTGGTCCGGCAGGTGGAGGGCCTGCCCGACGGGATGTTCGAGTGACCCCTCCGGCGGTCACTCGTTCTCGTCGAGATCCCCCTCGGTGACCATGGTGAACCCCCGCTTGCCGAGGGTCTCCAGGCCGATCTCGGTGTTGTCCACCATCAGGGCCACCGCCGGCCGCCCGCGCGGGCGGACGAGGATCGGATAGGCCTGGATGATGTTCACCTCGGCCTGCAAGAGCGCGGTGCACACCTGGAGGAGCGGCTGGGGGTGGTCGGGGAGCTCGACGCCGATCAGGTCGCTCTCGATGAGGGCCAGGCCGGCACGCTCGAGGATCTCGCGCCCCTGTTCCGGGTGGCTGACGAGGAAGCGGACGAAGGCGCATTCCCCGGAGTCGTTGATCGACAGGGCGACGATCCTCACCCGCGAGCCGTCGAAGCGGCGCACCACCTCGAGCAACTGGCCGACACGGTTCTCGAGGAACACCGTGAATTGCCGGAGCGTCGGCCAGTTGCGGCCGCGGGCCGTGGCCCACCCCACCGCCGAGGATCCACCCGAGTCACCGATGCTCACGGTCTCTGGCTCCGGGAGGTGCGGGGATGGACGCGCCGCAGGGGGCCGGGCAACGCTGCGGCGTTGCGCGGCTTTGCGGTCGCGAGCCGGCACAGAATAGAGTCTTGTGCACGAGACGGTCAACGAACGGCAGACCCGAGGAAGGCATGGCAGACTCCCCCGACGCCCATCCATCCGGCCCCCCGGCGGTCCACGAGGTGTCGATCCGCGTCCGCTACCAGGAGACCGACGGCCAGCGGCGCGTGCACCACGCCAACTTCCTCACCTATTTCGAGGTCGGCCGCACCGAGATGCTCCGCGCGCAGGGGGGGATCACCTACCGGGAGTTCGAGGACGCGGGGCTGTTCCTGGTGGTCTCGGAGGCGTCGTGCTCCTACCGGATGCCGGCCGATTACGACGATCTCCTCACGGTGCGGACGCGCGTGGAGAAGGCGGGCGGGGCGAGCCTGCGGCATGCCTACGAGATCGTCCGCGGCGGGGAGATCATCGCCACGGGCTCGACGACGGTGGTCTGCGTCGACCGCGAGGGACGCGTGCGGCGCCTGCCGGAGTGGCTCCGCGGCGGCTGACGCCCGGGCGGGGCCCGTTCAGACGGCGCCGCCCGGGGGGCCGAGCGGTTCGAGGACGAACCGCTGCTCGCCGCACTGGAATTGGGCGGTGGCGAGGAGCCGGACCGGCGCCGTGATGCGGGCCCAGAGGCCGTTGAGGCCGTGATTCACGATCCGCAGTCCGCCGCGCCGCACGATCACCTCGGCGTGGATCGGGCTCACGTGGGGATCGTCGAGGCCGACGATCGTCACTCCCTCCGGCCCCGCGCCGGGGGGCCATGCGCCGTCCCGGCCGATGAAGAACGGCGCCATCGGGCAGGGGAGGGGCCGCGTTCCGCCGGGACCGGCCACGAGGAATCCGCCGCCGCCCTCCTCGCCGCGCAGCGACATCACCGTCGAGCCGACGCGGATGCTCAACCCGGGACGGAGCCGCGCCGTGGTCACCCGCACCCAGGTACCGTCGCGGCTGCCGAGATCCGTGAGCAGCCAGCCCCCGGCGGGCAGCCGGTCGATGCGGGCGTGGGCCTCGTCGAGGAAGGCGTCGTGGGGGATCGCGACGCCCCCGGTGGTACGCCCGATCACGAGCGAATCGCCGCGGAGGCGCAGTGTCTCGCCGTCGTCGCGGCCGTCGTCGACGATCCGCAAGAGCGCCATCGGGGGCCGGCGCCGCGGCGACCAGGGAACCGCCTCGGCGGGGGCCTCCGCGGGCACCACGGCCTCCGCGGGCACCTCGGCCTCCGCGGGCACCTCGGCCTCCGCCGGGGCCACGGCCTCCGCCGGGGCCGACATCGCGTCGGCGGTGGGGGGCGGGGCGGTGGTGGAGGGTGGGGCGGTGGAATCGCCCGCGTCCGACGCGGCGGCGCCGCGGAGGAGCCGGGCCCACCCGTCGAAGCTGTCGAACAGCGGCCCGTCGAAGAGGGTGGCGCCGGGGCGGGGCCGGGAGGGATCGCCGTCGGGGGATGCCATGGTGCGGGTCTCGCGGCCCCGTGATCTCGTCTCCCCTTCAATGTACGTCCCCCCGCACCCCTGCCAAGGATCGGGACGGCCGCACGCCGCCTTCTCCGGCCGGCCCGCCGCGGCGCACAATTCGCCACGCCGGCCGGGCCGGCAGCGGACCCCCGGGAGACGAGCCGTGAGCGACGCCGCCGATCCGATCGCCCAGCGGGCGCTGGCGATCAACCTCGACCGATGCGTGTACGGCACCTTCGCCGAGATCGGCGCCGGTCAGGAGGTGGCCCGTTGGTTCTTCTCCGTGGGCGGCGCGGCGGGGACGGTGGCCAAGTCGATGTCGGCCTACGACATGCAGGTCAGCGACGCCGTGTACGGCAAGACGCAGCGCTACGTCTCGCGCGAGCGACTGGAGCGGATGCTCGACCACGAATACGCGCTGGTGCGCGAGCGCCTCCGGGAGTCGCGTGGGGAGAGCACGCGCTTCTTCGCCTTCGCCGACACCGCCGCCGCCAAGTCGCACGCCGGCGGCAGCGACTGGCACGCCTGGATGGGGATGCGTTTCCAGCACCGTCCCGGCGGCGAGGCCCACGACGTGATCCTCCACGTGCGCCTCCTCGATCCGAGCAACGCGCGCCAGCAGGACGCCCTGGGCCGGCTGGGGGTGAACCTCGTCCACGCCTGCGTGCACCATGCCGCCGATCCGCTGCGGCTGGTCGACGCGCTCCTCGACGACATCGGCCGAGAGCGTCTGGAGATCGATTGGGTGGGGCTCTGCGGGCCGGCCTACGACGCGCTCGACAACCGCCTCCTCGCCCTCCATCTGGTGCGGGTCGGCTACACGCACGCGGTGCTCTTCGACGCCACCGGACGGCCGCAGCTGGCCTCGGAGCTCGTCCGGCACCGCAGCGTGCTGGTGGAGCGCGGCACCTTCGCCCCGGTGACCCGCTTCAACCTCGACATGCTCGCTCGGGCGCGGGCGCCGTTCCTCGCCGACGGCCCGCCCCCCGACCCGGCCGGGCGGGAGCCCGAGCCGATCGTGGAGATCATGGAGATCACCACCAACAACCTCCGTGCCCCGGACGATTCCGGCGACGCCGACTTCCTGGCGCGCGTCGACCTCCTGGCGGCGGTGGGGAAGGCGGTGCTCGTGAGCGACCTGGGGCCGTTCCACCGCCTCGCCGACTACCTCGAGAAGCGGAAGGTGTCGCGCACCGGCATCGTCCTCGGCGTGCCCCTCCTGGAGGCGCTGTTCGACGAGTCGCACTACCACGACCTCGGCGGCGGGATCCTCGAGGCCTTCGGACGGCTGTTCAACCACGCCGTGCGGCTCTACGTCCATCCGACGCGCGACCTGGCCACCGGCCGCACGGTCGGCGCCGCGGAGGTCGCGGTGCAGCCCCATCTCGTCCACCTGCTGCGCCACTGCCTGGCCAACGGCCTGGTGCGCCCCATCCCCTGCGGGGATGCCGAACTCGACGCCCATTCCAGCGCCGAGGTGCGGGCGCTTTTGTGCGCCGGCGATCCCGCCTGGCGGGGGCTGGTCGATCCGGCCGTGGCCCGGGTCATCGACGCCACCGGCTACTTCGGCGGCCGCTGCGACCTGCCCCCCGCCTCCGGCGGCTGACGCCTCCGCCCGGCCCGACGCGGGCGCCTCAGCGGTCGAGCGACCAGCCCACCGGCTGCGTCCAGGCCTGGCGCTTCTGCCCCGGCCAGACCGGATCGGCGCAGTCGCGGCTCGAGGTGATCACGGCGCGGACGTAGAGCTCGTCGCCGCGGAGCACGTACTCCGCCACCGGTCCGGCCGCCTCGGCCAACGTCGTCCCGATCGCCTCGGCGAAGCGGCGGCGCTCCCGCCCCAGCGCCGTGCGCCGCGCCTCGGGGAGGGCCTCGAGGTCGATCGGCGTGCCGAGGGGATCGGTGCCGCGCCGCGTGCCCACGAAGCGGACCGTGAAGGTGGCGTCGCCGTCGGCTTCGACCTCGACGCGCAGCGTCCGCGCGGCCGGATCGAAATCGGCGGCGCGGAGGACGACGCCCGTGGAGGCGTAGGCGTCGCCGGCGCGGAGGGCGCGGATGAGATGCTCGGGGGAGAGGACCGCCGCCCGGACCATCGTCCAGCCCCGGCCGGGGCGCGCGCCGTCGCGGCGGCCGTGGTAGTGGTGGCTGTCGTCGGTGGCGATCCCGAACAGCGGCGGCGCCTGGAGCGCCGCCAGGCGGATCGTGTTGGCGATGTCCCACAGCCGCTCCACCGAGGGGTGGTCTTCGTCGCCCGCCTGGTTCACCGAAGGATGGCCGTTGAAGACCTCGAAGTGGCGCTCGAGCACGGCGTGCGCGACGTCCTCCGCCGTCACCGCGTAGCCGAAGTTGGGGTGGTTGAGGTGGGCGAGGATCTCGCGGCCGGCACGCTCGGCCTGATCCTCGACGGCGCGGAGATTGGCGTCGATGGCCTCGCGCACGCTGCGGCCGCCGGCGGCCGGGAGCGGATCGCGGATGTTGGAGGCGTTGATGTGCACCGGCACCCCCTCGGCGCTGTCGCTGATCTCCTCCGCGGGGAGAAGCAGGAAACGGCCGCGCTCCTCGACCAGCGCGCGGAACTCGTCGAAGGGCTTGAGGCGCACCTCGGCCTCGGCCCCCGAGCCCCGGCGCTCGACCCAGGCCGGGCCGAAGCGGGCCAGGTAGCGCTCCACCACGCCCCCCCCGGCGCGCTTCTCGAGCGTCGCTTCCTTCTCCCACCGCTTCCCCTGCTGGAGGAGGTTGTGATCGGAGAGGGCGAGAAAGTGGTAGCCGTGGGTCCGGTACCACTCCGCCACCATCTCGGGGAAGTCGTCGCCGTCGCTCCAGAAGGTGTGCGTGTGGAGGTTGCCCTTCCACCAGCGCGGCGCGTGCGCGGGGGGCACCGGGTCGTCGGCCGGGAGGGGGGGCGGTTCGGCGGACGCCAGCGTGCCGGCCGCCAGCAGCATGGCGGCCG
>CAISKG010000040.1 GCA_903885855.1 uncultured Planctomycetaceae bacterium | reverse complement strand
CGGACGCCTCCGCGGGCTTGGACGCCTCCGCAGGCTTGGACGCCTCCGCGGGCTTGGACGCCTCCGCGTGGCCGCACGGTGACCGCGCGTCGCGGCGCGTCGCGATCTGAGCGTGCGGGCGCCGGCGATCGCGGCGCTCAGGCCAGGCCGAAGAACCGGGCGGCGCCGTGGGCGGGCGCGTGGCCGGGTAGCCCGTCGGCCGGCTCCGCGGGCCGGACCACGCGCAATAGCCGGCACTCCCCCGACGAGGCGTTGCAGTAGGCACGGACGAACCCGCCCGGCCAGGCGTGGCCGATGCCGGCCGCGAGCGGCTGGCCGTCGAGTTCGAGGCCGTGGTCGAGGGCCAGGTCGGCCGCGGTGGCGGCGTCGTGCCGCTGCGCCGGGATCGCGCCGCCGCTCGGGATCCGCACGCACAGCACCCGGCAGGAGGGGCCGTCGTGGAGCGTCTCGACCGTGTCGTCGTGGTGCGGTGCCACGGCGGGAGCCCGATCGCCCGGGAGGCGCTCGATCGCCACGCCGGGCACGGCGCGGCCGGCCAGGGCGCGCGGCTTGCGCACCGTGATGCGGCAGCGGTCGGGCGGCCGCGGCGCGGCGGCCAGCGCCGTCGCGGCCAGCGCCTCGGCCGCCTCCTCGATGAGGAGGAAGCGGCCGTGGAGGAGCACGAACCGCAGCATCCCCTCGAGGCGGTCGTAGTCGAGCGACTCCTCGAGCGCCCGGCCGAAGGCGCCGGGGCGGCGCGCGAATCCCACCTCCGCGTCGATCTCGAGCGGCTGCGGCTCGAGGCGCTCCTGCGGATGGATGCCGACGATGCACTCGAGGCGCATGCCCTCGAGGAGCACCCGGTCGTCCGCGTCAGCGGGTGGTCTGGGCATCGCTGGTCGTCATGAGGTGGAAGAGGCTCGACCGACAGCGGTCCCGGGGATCGAAGCCGAAGCGGGCCTCGAAAGCCTCGAGTGCCTCCAGGGCGCGATCCGGGGGGGCGTCGCCGGTGGCCTCGAACTCGACGCAGCGGACGATCCGCCCCTGCTCGCCGGTGGCGACGTACTGTACCACCTCGAATCCCCCCACCTCCCAGACGCGGATCTCCTTGGTGACGCCGAAGCGGCGGCAGGGCCCCCAGGCCGCGGCGAGGAAGGCCGCCACGGTGTCGGCGGCGTCGGGGCCCGAGAGGTCGAGGTTCACCTCCGTGCGCACCGCGGCGTCGGGGCCGCTCGATTTGACGGTGAACTGGTGGAGTTCGCGGTCGATGCGGTGGCGGAAGACGGCGCCGGGGAGGTCGTCGCGCCAGAAGTAGGTGTCGCGGACGGTGAGGCGTTTGGCGTCGCCGGCCCCCGCGGCGACGAGCCGCGCCCCGAGGGCGTCGACGTCGAAGCCCTCCGGCACGAGGAATTTGTGCTCGATCTCGCGGTGGTCGCTGCGCATGGTGTTCCTCCCGCGGATCCCCGGCCCGGACGCCGTCGCGCCTCCCGTGCGGCCGCACGCGGAGCGTTTCTCTCCACCATACCCCGGGGTACGATTCCCGGCAGGGCCGCGGCGGAGATGTCGGGGTGTGGCATGACCGGATCGGGGCGACGCTGGCTGCGACTGACCGTGGTGGCGGCCTGCCTCGCCGGGGCGGTGCGCGGCGAGACGGCGGAGCCGGCCAGGCGGACCATCGACGGCTTCGACGCGCCCGTGTTCGACGTGGCGCGGCACTGGGACCCGCACAACCACCTGATGGGCGGGCTCGCGCCCGACCGGCTGACCTTCGACCAGACGGCCCTGCCCGGATGCCTCACGATCCGTTGCCAAGACGACGGCGATGGCGAGGCCACGCTGATCGCGCGTGATGACGTGCGTCTGGCTCCCGGCGAATGGATGAAGCTCGACGTGGCGATCGCGGCCCTGGAAGCGCGGAGCCCCGTGCGCGTGGGCGTGGGGCTCGTGTCGTCGCGCGGCCGCCATCCGGACCTCGGCGGCGCGGCCCGGGCCAATGCCATCGCCTGGGGTCTCGATCACACGGGGCGCGCCCGTGGGCACGCCTGGGGCGACGGTGGCCGGGAGTTCGCCGACATCGGGCGGCGGCTCGTCGACCCTGCCATCGGCAGCTTCGTCACCCTCCTGATCCGCCGTAGCGGCGAGCGCACGTATGAGTTCTACGCGGCGGCGGCGGGCGCGGCCGTGGAGCGCTGCGGGGAGCCGCTGGTCTTCGGCGGTTCGACGGGCCCGGCGGAGACGCCGCCGGACATCCCCGGCATCTTCCTCGACCCCGGTCTGGGCTCGTACGTCGTTCTCGTCGACGACTTCGAGATCGGCACGCTGTGGCCCGTCCCTCCCGGGCCGCCCCGCCCTGCGCCGCCCTCCTTCGAGGTGCCGCGGGCGGCGCGCGGCCCCGGGAGCGTGGCGCTGGTGCTGCCCGACGACATCGATGCGCTGCCGCGGCTCGCCGGCTCGCGGCATCTCGTCCACATGCCGGGGGGCGCGGATGCCTTCACCTACCACCATGCCCCGGAGATCGTGCGCTTCAAGGGGGCGTTTTTCCTGGCGTGGACCGCCACCCCGCGGAGCGAAGCGACGCTTCCCTACCGGCCATGGGTCGCCACGTCGGGCGACGGCGAACGCTGGAGCGAGCCGGTGGACGTCGCGGCGGACGGCGACGCCGCCTACCGCGCGCACATGGCGGCGCGGCTGTCGATCCCCACCGCCGCCGCCGAAGACCTCGTGGTCAACGCCGCGCCCCGGCATTGGCACGCCACCGACGACCGCCTGTATCTCTGGACACTCGGCTGGACGACGGGCGAGCGCGGGCGGGATTGGCTGGGACGGGTCTTCTGGACCGAGGATGGCCGGAGCTGGCACGAGGTGCCGCCGAAGGATCTCGACCGCCTGGAGGCGACGGAGCGACTGGCGATCCGCACCGGCGGCAGCAACCGCGGTTTCACGCGGCTGCACGACGGGCGCCTGCTCGCCGCCGCCCTCGGGCCGCCGAGGGACTCCGACGGGTGGCGGCAATGCGCCCCGGTGACGGTCGACCCGACCGGCATGGGCGGATGGGAGGGAGGCTGGATCGATACCCGGCTGGCCGCCGAGATCGGCGAACCCTGTACCTGGCAGGGGAGCGACGGTGCGCTGCATTACGTGGCCCGCGGCACCGGGACGCACGTCTGGCACGCCTCGAGCGTCGATGGCGGCGCCACGTGGAGCCGGCTCGAGGCCCAGGGCGCGTTTCCCGACAATCCCGGCAACAAGGCGTTCGGGTCGTTCGCCACCGGCGGGCAGTGGTACGTGGGCAATCCGGTGCCGCTCGCGCCGCGGGTGCCGCTGGTGCTCGGCACGAGTGCCGACGGCTGGACCTTCGATCGCGCCTTCCTCGTGCGCTGGGAGCCGGTGGTGCAGCGGTGGCCCGCCCCGGCGAAGACCGAACGGCCCGGCTACGAGTACCCGACGGCGGTGGAGCACGACGGCCACCTGTACGTGGCCTACAGCGTCGCCCGCGACGCGATCGAGATCACGAAGATCGACCTGCGCGCGGCTGGCATCACCGCCGACGCGGCTCCGGCAGCAGCCGCCGGCGCGGCAGCGGGGCCGGACCGTGGTCAGCCGCCGTCGGCCGCGTCCCGCCGACCGTGACGATGCCGTCAGCCTGGCCGGCTTCACCGGCCCGCCTGGTCCCGATCACGGGCGTCGTCGGGGCGCCCTCGTGATCGTGCGCGGCCGACCGGGAAGACCCGGCCGCGAGGAGTCTGGCGGCCGCGGCTTCCCCCCCCGGGCGATGGTCCGGGCCGGTTTTCAGCCGCGCGAGCCCGGGGGGTGGCGGGGAACGCTGACGCCACTGTTAGATAAACGGTCTGTCAGCCGCAGGCCGAGCCGGTTCACCCCGGTCGGGGCGGTGGTTTTCCCGCAGGACTCCGATGCCGTCGTCCCTCGCAGCGGCGTGCTGCCGCGCCGCGCTCCGGCCCTTCTACCGGCTCTACTACCCGCGCTTCCAGCTCCAGCGCCGGCTGCCCCCGGTGCCGGACACGGGGAGGGCACTGCGCGACAATTACGGCTGCGAGTTCGTCGCCTACCCGGCGGGATCGTGCTGGATCGCCGGGCAGCTCTACTACTTCGGCGCTTTCGACCCCTGGATCATCGATTCGATGCGGGCCCTCTCCCGGCCCGGCGACGTGGTCTGCGACATCGGTGCCTGCTGGGGCGACACGGCGCTGCCGCTGGCGCGCCACGTCGGGCCGGGGGGCCACGTGCACTGCTTCGAGCCCGAGCCGGGCAACGTCGCCCGGCTCACGCGCAACGTCGCCCACAGCCGCCTCGGCAACGTCTCGATCCATCCGCTGGCGCTCTCCGACGCCGACGGGACGCTCTCATTCGAGGTCGACGAGGCGCAGTCGGGGATGAGCGGCGTCTCCGCGACGCAGGGCTCCGGCGTCGAGGTGGCCGCGATGCGGTTCGACAGCTGGCGTTCGGCCCACGGGATCGGCCGGGTCGCGGTCTGCAAGATCGACACCGAGGGGCACGAGTGGTCGGTGGTGGAGGGGATGCGCGAGTCGGTCGCCGACCGGGCCGTGACGGCCTTCATCATCGAGTCGACGAGCCCGGGCAGCCGCGAGGCGCTGCGTTTCCTGCGGTCGGCGGGGTACGAGCTCTACCGCATCGAGCGCCGGCGTTTCTCGACGGTGTTCGCGGCGGAGAACGGGCCGAAGCGCGGCCGGCAGACGATCGACATGGTGGCGCTCGACCCCCGCGCCGACATCCCGCCGGCGTTCCTGCGCCTCGCCGGCCGCTGACCGGCCGCTCGCCGGCCGGCGCCGTGGTGTCGGCCGCGCGGCGCGTCAGGGCCTGCACGAGGCCGTCTGCTTCGTGTTCCGGGAGTCGTGAGGGGCGGCCGGGGGATTCGGCCGCCCGATCGGGGCGGCGCCGTGTGCGCCGCCGGCGAGCGGCGGGCCGAGGGTTCAGCTGATCTTGTCGAGGGCGTCGAGCAGGCTGGCGGCTCGGGCGCTTCCGCCGATCATGTCGACGAACTGCTTGGCCGCGAGCAATTCGTGCAGCGTGAAGGAGTCGTTGCCGGAGACCCGCTTGGGGGCCGACGATGCCGGCGCCGGGGCGGCGGCCGGGGAGTCCTTCTTCTTGCGGGGACGCTGTGCCACGCCCATCTTCTTCAAGACCTGGCTGATCTGGGGAGAGACGACCTCGATCCCCCGGGCGGCGAGTTTCTCGATGATGATCCTGGGGGCGGGCTTCTCGCCGGCGTCGATCAGCTTCCGAGCCTCGACCCGGATCTCCTCGCTCTTGTTGATCCTCGACTCGCCGCCGGCGGCGGACGTGTCGGATTCGTCGGAGACCACGGTGATCGTCCGCGGGGGCTTCGGGTTCGACTTCTTGGCCATGGGTGTGTGGGTGCTCTCGGGGGTGTCGGATCGGCCGGCAGGATACCCCTGGGAAAGGCCGCAGGGAATCGGCGTGGGGACGGTGGGCAGTGTGTGGCGGGAACTCGCTGTCCCGTAGCACAGGCTCGGGTGTCGCGTCGACCTGCTCATGGCCGGTGAATCGATCGACGAAAAAGAGCGTCCCGCGCCCCCCGCGGCCTTCCGTGCCCCCCGGGCGGAGCCCCAAACCGTCGGAAAACCAGCGGCCTGCGAGCCGGTTCCGCCCTTACCAACGAAAACACCTGCCCGAGCCTCAGGCGCATCTCGTCCACGGTGGAGCTCCGGACATCGAGTCCGGCACATCGGGGCGCACCGGTCTCGGAGGAGTCGGCAAGCAGGT
>CAISKG010000039.1 GCA_903885855.1 uncultured Planctomycetaceae bacterium | reverse complement strand
GCCGCCGCGCGGGCGCGCGGATCGCGGGAGGCGAGCACGCGCGCGAGCAGCCGGGCGTCGACCGCGGCGTCGGAGCCGTCGTCGAGCCCCTGCCGGAGCCAGAGGGCCTCGAGGCAGCGCCGGTCGAGCGGCCCGCCGCCGCCGGAGCCCGCGGTGCCCGGCGCGGGGCGCATGGCGTCGGCCGCGAAGGCGTCGAGGTCGGGCCCGACGGCCTCCCTGCCGCGCTCCACCAGCACGCGCCGTGCCGCGTCGCGCGCCTGGCCGTCCGTGCCCACGAGGCGCGCGAGGAGCTCGCGATTCGAGAGCGCCGTGGCGTCGACTTTCGGGAGGAGCGGGCGGCCCTTGGCGGTGATCCGCCAGATGCGGCCGTGCTCGCGATCGCGACGCTCGTCGCGGAAGTCGACCTCGCCGTGCTGGATGATCGGGTTGTACCAGTCGGCGACGTAGATCGCCCCGTCGGGGCCGACCTGCACGTCGATGGGGCGGAAGTCGACACGCGGCGAGCGGATCAGGTCGGGGAGACGCTCGCTTGTGAATCCCGAGCCCGCCTCGGTGAGCCGGTAGCGGCAGACGCGGTTGGCGCGGAAGTCGTGCGTGACGAGCACCCCCTGCGCGTCGTCGGGGAGGTGGGCGCCGGAGAGGATCGCCAATCCGCAGAGCTTCGGGCTGCCGGGGTTCATGCCGTGCAGGATCCGCGCCGCCCCCACCGCCGTGACGTGGGCCGCGCCGGGGAAGCCGAGGTTGATCCCCTCCCCTCCCGCGCCGTCGGTGACGAGCGACCGGCCCCACGCGTCGACGGCGTGCCCCCAGGGATTCACCCAGCCGCGCGCGAAGACCTCGAGCTCGAGCGAGCCGGGATGGAAGCGCCACATCCCGCCGCCGTCGAGGCGGCGCACCCCCCAGGGGGTCTCGACGTGGCTGTGGATGTAGATCGACTGGTTGAAGTAGAGCCGGGCATCGGGGCCCCAGCGGAAGGTGTGGACGAGGTGGTGGGTGTCCTCCGTGCCGAAGCCGGAGAGGACGGTGCGGCGGGAGTCGGCGGCGCCGTCGCCGTCGGTGTCGGCCAGATGGAGGATCTCCGTGGCGTTGGCGACGTAGCAGCCGCCGTCGCCGGGGAGGACGGCCGTCGGCATGTGGAGCCCGCCGGCGAAACGTGTCGAGACGTCGGCGACCCCGTCGCCGTCGCGGTCCTCGAGGATCGTGACCGTGTCGTCGGGCACCTCGCCGGGCCGCAGCTGCGGATAGACGCTCGACGACGACACCCACAGCCGGCCGTCGGGGGAGAAGTTGATCTGGAGCGGCTTGCGCACCAGCGGATCGGCCGCGAAGAGATTCACCTCGTACCCCTCCGCGACCTCCATCGCCGCCAGCTCCGCGGCCGTGTCGGGGGCGGGGATGTCGACGAGGGCGCGCTGGGCGCGGGCGGGGGGGGCGACGAAGGCGACGGCGAGCGCGGCCAGGACGACGGCCGGCCGCAGGGCGGCGGTGGGCATGTCAGCGCGGCTCCTCGGCGAGCGTGCGAACCGTCGCCTCGGCCTCCGCCACGAGGGGATCGAACTGCGGGATCTCGACGGCGTTGTTCCCCTGCTCGTGGCGGCGGAAGAGGAAGAGGTAGGTCTCGTTGGCCGGCCGCCAGCGGTGGAAGAAGAGGCGGTTCTTCGCGACGACGGCCTCCCGCAGGGCGCTCGAGCGGCCGGCGAAATCGCCCGATACCGGCCGGCCGAACGCGGCGGCGAAGACCGCCGCGGCGGCGTCGTATCCGGCGTGGCTCATGTGGATGCCGTTCTCGGTGAGGCGTTCGCCGGGGGGCGCCGCGCCCTCCAGGGAGGCGAAGAGGTCGACGACGCCGGCGCGCTCGTCCGAGGCGACGGCCCGGATCGCGGCGGCGTACGCGGCCAGCGCCTCGTTGCGCGCCGCGGCGATCGCCGCCGGCAGCGGCGGCGTGGCCTCGAAGGGGGGCGGCGTCACGAGCACCAGCCGCGGCGGGTCGTCGCCGCGCAGGGCCCGCAGGTCACGGCACAGCGTGGCCAGCTGCGTGCGGAAGGCCGCCACGCCTGCCGGGCCGGCGAACGATTCGTTGCGGCCGTAGGCCACGAGCACCACCGTGGGCTCGAGCGAGCCCACGAGCTCGATCATCCGCGCGTAGCCGGCCGAGGGGGCGTCGAAGACGCCGCGCGCCTCGGCCCACACCGTGTCGCCGCTCCAGCCCAAATTGCGGATCGTGAGCCCGGCGCCGGGGTGCGTGGCGACCAGCGCCGTCTCGATCGCCCCGCGCTCCCCTTCCCGCTCGAGGAACGCATCGCCGAGGAGGATGACGCGATCGCCGGCGCGCAGCTCGCAGCGCCCCTCGCCGCCCTCCCGCGCGACGGCCGCCGCCGGGACGACGATCGATGCCGGGACCACGACCGCCCCCAACGCGAGCGCACGCACGAGCGGCAGGAGCGTCGGGAGGAGGCCGGTCGGCCGACGCGTCGGGGCGGGCATGGCGGACGCTTCCGGAGGGTCGGGGCAGGTGGTAGTGTAGCCGCGTCGAACGGGTTCTGGGGGGGCTCCGCGCGGTCCGCCGCGTCGCCTCGCCATCCTCCGACCGCGTCCCCTTCCCCTTCCCTTTCCCCTCCCCATCCCCCTCCCGCACGCCATCCGGAGAGCCGCACATGAAGGGCAACATCAACCACTCGCTCGTCTACTGGTGCTACAACATCGCCGGCGAGAAGTGGGATCTGGAGACAATGTGCCGGATCGCCAAGAATCTCGGCTGTAAGTCGATCGAGATCCTCGAGACCGACGCCTTCCCCACGCTCGCCAAGCACGGCCTCACCTGCGCCCTGGCCGCCAACGGCATGCCCGGCGCGCCCTTCATGCGCGGCTTCAACAACCCCGCCTACCAGCCCGAGGTCATCGAGCGCACCAGCCGGGCGATCGACGGCTGCGCCGCCCACGGCATGCCCGCGGTGATCGCCTTCACCGGCTACAAGTGGCGCGACGCCGACGATCCCGCCAGCGGCGAGATCTCGCTCGAGGAGGGGGCCGACAACTGCGTGGCGGGCCTGAAGAAGATCGCCTCCCACGCCGAGAAGCAGGGGGTGACGATCTGCCTCGAGCACCTCAACACGCGCGACGGGAGCCACCCCATGAAGGGCCACCCCGGCTACCAGGGGGACGACATCGACTACGTGGCCGACATCGTGCGCCGCGTCGGTTCGCCGCGCGTGAAGCTGCTGTTCGACATCTACCACGTCTCGGTGATGAACGGCGACGTCATCCGCCGGCTCGAGGAGTGCAAGGACGTCATCGGGCACATCCACACCGCCGGCAATCCCGGCCGCGGCGAGCTCGACGACAACCAGGAGATCAACTTCCCGCCGATCATGCGGAAGCTCGTCGAGATCGGCTACCGCGGTTACGTGGGGCACGAGTTCATCCCCACGCGCGACGCGCTTCAGGGCCTCGAGCAGGCCGTGCGCCTCTGCGACGTCTGACGCCGTGCTCGCGCGGCTGCCGCGCCACGCCTGACGGCCGCGCCGCGGGCGCGTCAGGGGCGCGTCAGGGGCGCGCGACGACGATCCGCACGTCGGCGACGTTCGTGCCGGTGGGGCCGGTGCGCACGAGGCCCCCGGCCGCTTCGAGGATCGGCAGCGCGTCGCGCCGCGCGAGGGCCTCGCGGAGCCGGGCGCGATCGGCGGCGGCGGCCCTGGCCACCGCCGCGTCGGCCACCGCGCCGGCGGCGTCGGTGGGGCCGTCCTCGCCGTCGGT
>CAISKG010000038.1 GCA_903885855.1 uncultured Planctomycetaceae bacterium | reverse complement strand
GGCTCGTCGACGGCATGCGGGCGCGGGGGCTGTCGGAGGCGTTCGCCGAGCAGGTCTTCGCCCAGATCCGCGGGTTCGGCGAGTACGGCTTCCCCGAGTCGCACGCCGCCAGCTTCGCGCTGCTGGTGTACGTGTCGGCCTGGCTCAAGCGCCACCATCCGGCCGCCTTCACCGCCGCCCTCCTGGCGAGCCAGCCGATGGGCTTCTACGCGCCGGCGCAATTGGTGCGCGACGTCCGCCAGCATGGCGTGCGCGTGCTGCCGGTGGATGTGAACTCGAGCGGCTGGCACGCCGGGCTGTCGGCCGCGGCGGGGGACGGGGCGCCCGGCGGTGAGGCGGACGGCCCGGCGGCGTGGGGCGCGGGGGGGCCCTGTCTGCGGCTGGGGCTCGAGCAGGTGCACGGCCTGGAGGAGGCGGAGGGGCTGCGGATCGAGGCGGCGCGGCGCAGCGGGCCGTTCCGCTCCCTCGACGAACTCGCCCGCCGGGCCTCCCTGGGCCGCGGGGCGCTCCTCCATCTGGCCCGCGCGGGGGCGCTGGCGTCGCTGGGGCTCGACCGGCGGCGCGGGGTGTGGGAGGCGCTGTGCGACCGCGGCCGGCCGGGGAGCCTGCCGCTCCTCGAGGGGCTCGGTGACGACGAGGGCGGCGACGACGTCGAACTCCCCGCGTCCGATCCGCGCGAGGAGGTGATCGCCGACTACCGCACCGCCGGGCTGTCGCTCGAGGCGCATCCGCTGCAATTCGACCGGCGCGGCCTCTCGGCGCGCGGGATCGTCACCGTGGCCGAGGCCCACGCGGCGCCGGAGGGGCGGCGCGTGGCGGTGGCGGGGCTCGTCCTCTCCCGGCAGCGGCCCGTCACCGCCGGCGGGATCATCTTCCTCTCCATCGAGGACGAGACCGGCCCGGCCAACGTCGTCGTCCGGCCGGAGGTGTGGCAGGCCGCCGAGCCCGCGGCGCGGCGGGCGGCGGCGGTGACGATCGAGGCCCGCGTGCAACGGCGCGCCGGCGTGGTCCATCTGCTGGCGGTGCGGATGGCGACGCTCGCCGACGACGCGGGCGACGGGGCCGATGCCGGCGCCGGCCTCCCCCTGCCCCGCATGTCGCGCGACTTCTGCTGAGCCTGCCGGCCCGTCAGGCGCCGGCCCCCTGGGCCCGCCACCAGCGGACCGTCTCCGCGAGTCCCTCGTCGAAATCCTTGACGGGCTCCCAGTCGAGGAGACGGCGGGCGCGGCCGATGTCGATGGCCCGGCGCGGCTGCCCGTCGGGCTTGGAGGGATCCCACTCGATCCGCCCCCCGAAGCCGCAGGCCCGGGCCACCTTCCCGACGAGATCCCGGATCGGAATCTCGGCCCCCCCGCCGAGGTTGATCGGCACGGGATCCTCGATCCGCTCGGCCGCGCGCACGATCGCCTCGGCGGCGTCGTCGACGTGGAGGAACTCGCGCGTCGCGCCGCCGGTGCCCCAGCAGGTGATCGAGGGCGCCCCGGCCGCACGGGCCTCCTCGCACTTGCGCACCAGCGCCGGGATGACGTGGCTCGAACGCGGGTCGAAGTTGTCGCCCGGGCCGTAGAGGTTCACCGGCACGGTGACGGCGCTGGCCAGGCCGTACTCGCTGCGGTAGGCCTCGAGCATCACGAACAGCGCCTTCTTGGCGACGCCGTACGGGGCGTTGGTCTCCTCCGGGTAACCGTCCCAGAGGCTCGACTCGCGGAAGGGCACCGGCGCGTGCTTGGGATAGGCGCACACGGTGCCGGTGTGGACGAACTTGCGGATCCCGCGGCGCCGGCCATGCTCGACCAGATGCAGCCCCATCGCCATGTTGGCGTAGAAGAAGCGGCCGGGGTGGCGCATGTTGGCCCCGATCCCCCCCACCTCGGCCGCCAGGTGGATGACGATGTCCGGCGCGTACGCCTCGTACATCCGCTCCACGTCGCGCTCCACCGTGAGGTCGAAGTCGCGGCGCCTGGGGACCGCGACGCGTGCCGCGGGCACGCCCCGCGCGGCCAGTGCCCGACAGACGGCGGTGCCGAGGAAGCCGGCGCCGCCGGTGACCGCGATCCGTTGGGTGGCGAGTTCGAGCATGGCGGGCGGGGGGGCGGCCGCTAGCGGTCCGGCAGGCCGGTGTCGTGGCCGGCGCGGACGAGCACCTGCTCGCGCCGGGCCAGCTCGAGATCCGACTCGACCATCATCACGAGCAGATCGTCGAACGAGACGCGCGGCTTCCAGCCGAGCACGCGCCGCGCCTTGGCGGAGCAGCCGAGGAGCAGGTCGACCTCCGCCGGGCGGAAGTAGCGCGGGTCGATCTCCACGAAGTCGCGGTAGTCGAGGTCGAGCCGCGCGAAGGCCTTCTCGCAGAACTCGCGCACGGTGTGCGTCTCGTCGGTGGAGACGACGTAGTCGTCGGGCGTGTCCTGGCGGAGCATGAGCCACATCGCCTCGACGTAGTCGCCGGCGAAGCCCCAGTCGCGCCGGGCGTCGAGATTGCCGAGGTAGAGCCTGCGCTGCAGGCCGAGCTTGATGCGG
>CAISKG010000037.1 GCA_903885855.1 uncultured Planctomycetaceae bacterium | reverse complement strand
GGCGCCGCCGACGCGCCGCTTCGCGTGGCCCTGGGGCACGGCGCCGCGCTGCTGGCCGCCGCGCCCGACGGCGCGGCGGTGCCGGCGGTGTTCCGGATCGGGGAGGGGGACCCGCGGCCCGCGACGCTCCTGCTCGAGGCACCCGGCCCGGGTGCGGTGCACGTCGCCGCGCTGACGGTTCGCTGGCTCCGCGCCGGCCGGGCCGTGCCGCTGGGCGCGGAGGGCATCGTGCTCGCGCGTCCCGACCGGGGGGTGGACGGGCTGCGGGAGTTCGTCGAGCACCGCGATCACTACGCCGCCTCCGCGGCGGCCGCGGCGGCCGACGTGGCGCGGGCCCACGCGCCGCGCCGCGTGCTCGGGGAGCTGCTCGCATGAGCCGGACCGCGCCCGACGCCAGCCTCGTGGTCAACACCTACCACAAGCCGCGCCACCTGGCGCTGGTGCTCGAGTCGATCGCGTCGCAGTGCGGGGCCGAGGGGCGTTTCGAGGTGGTGGTGGCCGACGACGGCTCCACCGACGGCACCGCCGGGCTGGTGGCAGCCTTCGCGGCGCGCGTCCCCTTCCCGGTGATCTTCACCACCGAGGCCCACGACGGCTTCCGCTTGGCGCGGGTGCGCAACCGTGGCGCCGCCCTGGCCCGGGGCGACACGCTGCTGTTCCTCGACGGCGACTCGATCCTCCCCCCCGATCACGTCGCGGCGCACCTCGAGCGGCGCCGGCGCGGCTGGGCGCAGATCGGCGACGTCGCCCGGCTGCCGGAGGCGGTCTGCCGGGATCTGGATCCGGCGTCGCTGCACCGCTTCGACCCCGGCGCGGCCGTGCCCGCGGAGGAGCGGCGGCGCCTCGTCGCGCGCCACCGCCGCAGCCTGTGGCACGGGTGGATCGGCCATCCCACCAAGCCGCGCCTCGCGGGGGGCAACTTCGCCGTGTGGCGCGACGACTACCGGCGCGTCAACGGCTCCGACGAGCGCTTCCGCGGCTGGGGCCAGGAGGACGACGATCTCGGCCTCCGTCTGCGGGCCGCGGGCGTGCGTCTGGAGTCGATCCTCGACCGCACCCACACCTTCCACGTCTGGCACCCGGTCGATCCCTCGTCCACGCCGCGCTGGCGCGACGGGGTGAACGTCCGCTATTTCCTGCGCCGCGGCCGCCTCGCACGCTGCCGCCGGGGGATGGTGGAGCGCGGCAACGACGCCGTGCTGTGGGGATTGCCCGACGCGGCCTCCGGCGCCGTCGCGCGGCAGGTCGCGCGGCTCCTCGAGACCGCCCCCACCGCCGCGCCCGGGGAGCCCTGCGAGATCGAGATCGCCACCTGGCCCGGCACCGGCCGCTTCACCCGGCCGGCGGAATGCCGCCTGCTGGTGGTGGAGACGGCGGCCGGCTCGCCGCCGCGCAGGCTCGTGCGGCGCTCCGACCGCGTCGAGCGGGTGGACGCCGCCGATGCCGAGCGGATCCTCGCGCTGCTGGCCGACGTCGGCTGAGGGGGAATCCGGTCGAGGCAGCCGCCGGTCGGCCCACCGCGGCGACGCGTCAGGCTGCGCTCGCGCCCCGTCCTACTTCTTCTTCTCGACGTGGACGGTGTGCTTGCGGAGCCGGGGGGAGTATTTCTTGACCTTCAGCTTCTCGCCGCCCGACTTCTTCCGCAGCGTGTAGTTCATGTCCCCCGTCTCCTGGCAGACGAGGTGCACCACTTCGAGCCGTTTCTTGCCTTTCGCCATGACTGTCGCGCCATCCTTCCCGGGTCGATCCGATTGCCAGAACGGAGCATCCTAGCCGGGCCGGCGGCCCTCCGCCAGCCGACCGGGCCGGCACGGCCCCGCTCCCCCTCCCGGACGGCCTTTTGTCCCCTCCGCGGGCGATCACTATGATTCGTAGAAGGGGTCGGGGATCGGGCCATCCGCCCGCGATCCATCCACCCGCCAGCGAGGGGCCCGGGGACGAACGAGCATGGCCACCGACTCGGCACGTGACGACGGCAATCGCGCCGCGGTGGAGGCCGCCCGGGCCATTCCCGGCGCGTTGGCCGGATGGCTCAAGCAGGCCCCCGCCTGGGCGGTGAGCCTGTTGGTGCACGTCATCATCCTGCTCTCGATGGCGCTGGTCGTCAGCCAGACGCCGACGGAGGAGAAGGCCCGCGTGATCGTCTCGGGGGCGCCCGAGGTGAGCGACGCCTTCGAGGAATTCGACGCCGCCCTTCCCGAGGATCTGCCCGTCCAGGAGGACACCCCCGACGACGTGGTGATGGCCGACGTCGTGCCGATCGAGGACGTGCGCGTGGTGAGCACCGCCGACGACGTCGATGCGGCGCCGCTGGCGGTCGAGTTGTCCGACTTCGGCTCCGAGACGGCCCCCCCCACCGACATGCTCGCCGCGGTGGGGGCGATCGGCGGCACCGCCGGCGGCCTTGGGGGCCGCGTCACCGCCGCGTCGCGCGAGCAACTGGTGGCCACCGGTGGCGGCAATTCGCAGAGCGAGGCGGCGGTCGAAAGCGCGCTGAAGTGGTTCATCAAGCACCAGCTGCCGGACGGCGGCTGGAGCTTCAATCTCAAGGAGTGCCCCGGCTGCAAGGGGGAGTGCAGCCACGGCAGGACGCGCGACGACCGCTGCGGCGCCACGGCACTGGCCCTCCTGCCCTTCCTCGGCCGGGGTTACACGCACAAGGAAGGCCCCTACAAGCGGCAGCTCGAGGCGGGGCTGACCTTCCTGGCCGGGATGACCATCAAGGGCAACGGCCGCGCCTACGACAAGGAGGGCTCCCTCTATTCGCAGGGGCTCGCCGGCATCGTGCTCTCCGAGAGCTACGCGATGTCGCAGGACAAGCGGCTCCAGGCCCCCGCCCAATTGGCGCTGAACTTCATCATGCAGGCCCAGGATCCGGTGGGGGGAGGATGGCGCTACGCGCCCAAGCAGCCCGGCGACACCTCGGCGGTGGGCTGGCAGCTGATGGCCCTCAAGAGCGGCAACATGGCCTACCTGCAGGTCGATCCGCGCGTGGTGCAGAAGGCGTCGAAGTTCCTCGACGAGGTGCAGTCGGACGACGGCGCCGCCTACGGCTACATCGATTCCAAGACCCCGGGGCCGGCCCGCAACGCGGTGGGGCTGTTGTGCCGGATGTACCTGGGCTGGAAGAAGAACCACCCCGCCCTCGAGCGCGGTGTCGCCAATCTCGCCAAGGGGGGGCCTTCCACCGACCTCTACCACGACTACTACGCCACGCAGGTCCTCCACCACATGGAGGGCGAGCAGTGGGTGTCGTGGAACACCACGATGCGCGACTTGCTGGTGAGCACGCAGGCGAAGAAGGGGCACGAGGCGGGGAGCTGGTACGAGGGGGTCGAGGGGGGCCACGGCGCCGAGGCGGCCGGGCGCCTCTACTGCACGTCGCTGGCGACGATGATCCTCGAGGTCTACTACCGCCACCTCCCCATCTACGGCGAGCAGAGCGTGGAGGAGGAGTTCCGCGAGTAGCCCGGCCGGGGCCCGCGACGACCCTCCCCCTTCTCCCGCCCCTCCGGGACGCATCCCCCGCCTTCCCCCCGGTCGGCCCAGGCGTCAGGGTCCGCTTCCAGCCCCGACCGACCGCCGGACGATAGTCTTTGCGGGGACGGATGCCGCCGTGGTGTCGCCCTTCCGCCGGGCCGACGACATGCCCTCCTCCCCGCCCGCCGCCGCGAGCCCCGCTGAAGCGACGGGCCTGACCGCGCCGCCCGAGCCGACGTGGGCGGAGCGCCTCGTGGCGAGCCCCGCGACGCGCTCGGCCTACGCGAGCCTCGTGGCCCACGTCGTCGTGGGCATCCTTCTGGCGGTCCTCGTCCTGCCGCAGCGCGTGCCCCCCGCGCCCCGGCCGCTCGTTCTCGGGACGGCGACGGCCGTCGACCCGCTCGACGGCCTCGACGCACCGGCGGCGATCGACCTGGGTGATCCCGGGGCCGACGCCGCGGCCGTGGGCGACGCGCTGCCGGCCCCGGAGCTCGAGGCCCAGGCGCCCTTCGCCGACCCGACCGACGACGCTGCTCCACCGTGGGACGACGCCCCCCCGGAGGCCATCGCCGAGGCCGCCGCGGCCGACGGCGCGGGCACGCGCGCG
>CAISKG010000036.1 GCA_903885855.1 uncultured Planctomycetaceae bacterium | reverse complement strand
CGGCGCGACGGCGGCCTGCCGCGCGCCGGCCAGCGTCGCGGCCACGGCGGTGCGCACCGAGGGCACGCCGACGGGCCCCGGCGGAGGGGCGACGCCGGCGCGGAGAGCCGCGGCGATCTCGATCGACTCGGCGACGAGGGCGCGCTCGGCGGCGGAGACCGCCCCGGCGAGGCGCCGCTCCATCGCCTCCGCCTCCGCCCCCTCCAGCTGCCCGAGGGCATGGGCGCTTGCGCGCACGAGCTCGAGCTCCTCCGGCGTGGGCGCGGCGCCGTCGAGGCCGTCCCCTTCGAGTGCGGCCAGTCGGCGGCGCATGTCGGCGGCGCGGTCGTGGTCATGATCGCGGGTCATCGGATCACCTCCTGTGTGCGGCGGGGTGGCGGCGGCGGCGACGGGGCGTCGGCCAGCAGGCCACGGACGAGCGGATGGGAACGGAGCTTCGTGAGGCCGCGGTGGGCGAGGACGCGCACGTGCCCCTCCTGGCGGCCGGTGATCTCGGCGATCTGCCGGTAGGCAAAGCCGTGGCACCACAACTCGATCACCTCCCCCTGGGCCGGCGGCAGTTCGGCCAGGAGGGCATGGAGCCGGGCGGCGAGATCGTGCGCCTCCGCGACGGCGGCGGGGTCGGCCTCGCGGCTGGCGGGCCCGGCGGCGCGGTCGTGGGCGCCTCCCGCGGGCGCATCGGCCGCCGTCGCCGGATCGAACGACCGCTCGCGCACGCCACGGCGGAGGTGATCGATGGCCCGGTTGCGGCAGACCGAAAACAGCCAGGGGCCGAGCCGGTCGGCGAGGGCGGCCCTCGATTCGCCGCAGAGCTTGAGGAAGGTGTGCTGCACGGCGTCGTGGGCCAGGTCGACGTCCCCCACCAGGCGCCGCGCGTAGCGGAGGAGCGGTTGCTCGTAGCGCTCCACCGCCTCCATCACCCAGGCATGGGCGTCGGACGCCGCGCTCGGGCCGCGTGCGCCGGCGGCGTTCGCGCCGGTCAACGTGGATGTCATGGGTCTGCCTCCTCCGATCCGGCCGCGGCACCCGCCGCGCGGCGCCGTTCCAGGGGGGAACGGCCGTCGCCCACGCCCGGATCACGGGGGCGCCGCCGATCCGTTACAGTCGTCTGTGCGGCGCCGTCACCGACGCATTCCCGCTCCGGGCCCCGTTCCCCCCAGTGTCGCATGGCGATCCCCCCTCCATCCCCTCCGCCCCTCCCCGGCCCGGATGACGGCTTCCGGACGGGCTGCCCCGACCGGCGCGGCACCGGCGCGGAGAAATGGGACCGCTGGGAGGGGCGGGACGTGATCCCGATGTGGGTGGCCGACATGGACTTCCCGGCGCCGCCGGAGGTGCTCGAGGCGATCCGGGCCCGGGTCGACCACGGCGTCTTCGGGTACACCGCCGATCCCCCCGGCTTCGCGCCGGCGCTGGCGGCCCACCTCGCCGGCCGCCACGGCCTCTCGATCGACCCGGACTGGGTGGTGGGCACGCCCGGCGTGGTGACGGGCCTGGCGCTCTCGGCGCGCCTCCTGGCCGACCCCGACGACGAGATCCTCACCTTCGCGCCGGTCTATCCTCCCTTCCTCTCCCTGCCCGGCGCCGCGGGGCGGCGCTGCACGCGCGTGGAGCTGGCGCGTGATGCCGGCGCGCCGAGCGGATGGGCCATCGACCACGACGCCCTGGCCGCCGCGGTCACGCCGCGCACGCGCCTCCTCTGGCTGTGCCACCCGCACAACCCCACCGGCACGGTGTTCACGCGCGACGATCTCCTCGCCCTGGCCGCATTCGCCTCGCGCCACTCGCTCACGGTGGTGAGCGACGAGATCTGGGCCGATCTTGTCCTCGACGACGTGCCGCACGTCCCCTTCGCCTCGCTCGATCATCCGGCGGCGCGGGGCTGCGTGACGCTCGTCGCCCCCTCGAAGACCTGGAACCTCGCCGGCCTGGCCTGCGCCGCGGCGATCCTCCCGGAGGCGTCGTGGCGTCGGCGCTGGCGGGCCGCCGGCGGCGGACTGGTGCCGATGCTCAATCCGCTGGGCTACGCGGCGGCCGAGGCGGCGTGGCGGCACGGCGATCCCTGGCGGCGCCGGCTCGTGCGGCTGCTGGCCGCGCACCGCGACCGGGCGCTCGAGGCGGTGGCGGCGATCCCCGGGCTCTCGGCCACCCGACCGCAGGCCACGTACCTGCTGTGGATCGACTGCCGGTCCTCCGGGGTCGCCGATCCGATGGCGGCCTGCGTGGAGGCGGGGATCGGCCCCTCCGATGGCCGGGATTTCGGGGCCCCCGGCTTCATCCGCTTGAACCTCGCCTGCCCCACCCCCCTCCTGGACGAAGGGCTGCGGCGCCTGGCGAAGGCATTTTCCTGACGGGTTCGGAAGGTCATACTGGTGGGGTCGGCGGTCGCCGCCGGAACTCCTTCGGTCGGGCCCCGGGCCCGATGGCCCATCATGCCGTCGCTCCCCTGTGCGTCGCGTCCGCACCGCCGCGGCCTGGCCGTCGTCGTGGCCGTCGTCGTGGCCGTCGCGGCGCTCGTCGCCGCGGCCCCCGCCCGTCCCGCCGATCCGCCCGGGGAACCCGGCGCCGCGGCGCCGGCGGAGGCGCCCCGGGGCAGGAAGAACGCGAAGGAGAAGCGGCCGGCCTTCAAGCTCCCCGCCGCCATCCGGCGTCCCGCCGAGGCCCCGGCGGTGTCGGTGGCGCCGGTCGATCCGCTCGCGCGGCCGGCGGTGCGGGCCGCCGCCGGCAGGATCGACGCCATCCTCGCGGCGCGCCACGCCGCCACGGGCGTCGCGCCGGGCGCGCCCCTCGGCGACGAGCCGTTCGTGCGCCGCGTCTTCCTCGACCTCGGCGGCCGCATCCCCACCCACGACGAGACGGTGGCGTTCCTGGAATCGACCGATCCCGAGAAACGCGACGCGCTGGTGGAGCGGATCCTCGCCAGCCCCGACTGGGTGAGCCGCTTCTACGACCTGTGGGCCGACACGCTGCGTCTCGCCGAGCGGCCGCAGCGCGACGTGTGGAGCGAGCCCTACCTCGACTGGGTGAAGCGCTCCATCGCCGCCAACCGCCCCTACGACCAGTGGGTGCGCGAGATGCTCACCGCCGACGGCAAGATGTGGGAGAACCCGGCCGTCGGCTTCCAGCTGCGCGACGAGGGGATGCCGCTGCCCTACGTCGACAACACGGTGCGCGTGTTCCTCGGCACGCAGATCGGCTGTGCGCAGTGCCACGACCACCCCTTCGAGGCCTGGACGCAGCACCAGTTCTACGAGCTGGCCGCCTTCACCTCGGGCCTCCGCACCGGTGCCCCCGCGCGGCCGGCGAAGGCCAAGGCCAAGGGGGAGCAGGCCGCGGCGCCCGACGGCATCGAGAAGGCGTCGCGCAACGCCCGGGCGCTGGTCGTCGAGACGCGCAAGCGCGCCGAGAAGGAGGGGAAGCGCGTCGACAACCAGTTCGTCCAGTACCTCCAGGCCAACGGCCTCACGGTCAACTTCCTCGAGCGCCCCCTCAAGCTGCCCGCCGATTATCACGCCGACGACGCCGCGCCGGGCGACACCGTGGCCCCGGCGGTGCCCTGGGGGGAGATCCCGGCCGACGCCCGCGACCTCGACGGCCGGGCCCGCTTCGCCGCCTGGGTCACCGCCCGCGACAACCGCCACTTCTCGCGCACCATCGCCAACCGCCTCTGGAAGATGCTCTTCGGCGTGGGGATCGTGGAGCCGATCGACGACTTCCGCGAGGGCAATCCCCCTTCCCATCCCGAACTGCTCGACCACCTTGCCGACGAGATCGTGCGCCTCGATTTCGACCTCCGCGAGTTCGTGCGCGTGGTCGTGTCCACCGACGCCTGGCGGCGCCGGGCGATCCCCCACGACGAGGCCTCCGAGACCCCCTACGCCTTCGCGGCGCCGGCGCTGCGCCGCCTGTCCGCCGAGCAGCTGTGGGATTCGCTCCTCACGCTCGTGGCCCGCGACCCCCAGGCCTAACAGCGCCCCACCTACGAGGAATTCGCGGCGGCGGTGAACCTCGACCTCTCGGGGAGGAAGCCCGACCTCGACGCCGCGCGCGAGGCCTACGACGCCTACACCGACAGCCAGGCGCCGCGCGCCCTGCGCAAGCGCTCGCTCGACCGCTTCGGCTACCAGGGGCTCGTGCTCGCGCGGGCCAGCGAGCTCCCCGCGCCGCTCCCGCTGGGGCACTTCCTCCGGCAGTTCGGCCAGAGCGACCGCGAGACGATCGACGGCGGGCGCACGGTGGCCACGGTGCCGCAGATCCTCGCCATGTTCAACGGGCCGATCACCCACGCCATGCTCGAACGCGGCTCGGCGATCGCCGAGCAGATCGCCGACAAGCCCCCTGGCGAGGCCGTGGACGTGATCTTCCTCACGATCCTCTCGCGCCGCCCCGACGCCGAGGACCGCAGCCTGGCGCTCGAGGCGATCGAGACCGCCGAGGACGCCGCCACCGGCCACGGCAACGTCATCTGGGCGCTGCTCAACACGCGCGAGTTCCTCTTCGTGCAGTGACCCCCTCCCGCGGAGACCGGCCGTGATCCCCGATTGCCCCCCCGAGACGCGCCGCGGCGTGATGGCCCGGATCGCGCGGTCGCTCTTCGGCGTGACCGCCGCCGACGCGCTGCTGGCAGGCGCCACGCACGGCGCCGCCGCCGGCGCTCCCGCCGGCCCGGCCCGGGCGATCGTCACGCTCTTCATGCGCGGGGCGATGAGCCACCTCGACACCTTCGACCCCAAGCCGGGGCGCCCCGAACAGGGAGAGACCGGCACCGTGGCCACGCGCACCCCCGGCGTGGCCTTCGGGGCGGCGCTCGACCGGCTGGCGCGGCGCTCGGACCGGCTGGCGGTGCTGCGCGGGATGACCACGCAGACCGGGGCCCACGAGCAGGCCACCTACCTGATGCGCACGGCCTATCCGACGATCGGCAGCATCCGCCACCCGGCACTGGGCGCCTGGGCGCTGCACGCCGACGGCCGGCGCGGCGGCGATCTCCCCGGCTTCGTGCTGGTGGGCAACGCCAACGAGCACCCCGGCTGCGGCTTCCTCGATCCGGCGCTCGCGCCGGTGCCGGTGGCCGATCCCAAGGCGGGCCTGGAGAACACGCGCCGCCCCGCCTACTTGAGCGCCGAGAACTTCGAGCGGCGGCTGGCGCTGGCCGACCGCATCGACCGCGACTTCCGGGCCGCCTTCGCGGGCCCGCAGGTCGACGCCTACGACCGGCTCTACGGCGAGGCGGTGCGCCTCCTCGGCAGCGGCGAGCTGGGGGCCTTCGATCTCGGCCGCGAGCCGCAGTCGGTGCACGAGCGCTACGGCACCTCCCCCTTCGGCCGCGGCTGCCTCTTGGCCCGGCGCCTGGTGGAGTCGGGGGTGCGGGTGGTGGAGGTGGAGTTCGGCGGCTGGGACATGCACCGCGGGCTGTTCGAGAACCTTCCGGCGCGCGCCGAGATCCTCGACCGGGCGATGGCCGCGCTCCTCGACGATCTCGCCGAGCGCGGATTGCTCGAGTCGACGCTCGTGGTCCTCGCCACCGAGTTCGGCCGGACCCCGAAGATCAACGACAACGCCGGCCGCGACCATCACCCGGCGGTGTTCTCGTGCGTCCTGGCCGGGGCCGGCGTGCGCGGCGGCGTGGTGCACGGCGCTTCCGACGAGCGGGGCTTCGCCCCGGACTCCGGCGCCGTCACCGTGGCCGACTTCAACACCACCGTCGCCGCCGCCGCGGGGCTGCCGTTCGAGCGCGAGTTCTTCGCCCCCAGCGGCCGCCCCTTCAAGATCGGCGGCGGCGGCACGCCGGTGCGCGAGGTGCTCGCGTAAGGGCCCCGGGCCGGCGGCTGGACTGCCCCTGCGGCGCCCCGTAGCATGGCCCGGTAGGCGTGCGTGCGGCGTCGGAGCCCCCGCGCGGTCTCCGCGGGCGATCCGGTGGACGCGATCCGATGACGAACCATCCCGTCCGCGTGCTCGTTGTCGCCGCGGCGATCCTGGCCGCCGGCGCCGCCGCCGGCGCCGACGATCCGCCGGGGGGCAAGAGCCGGGCGCCGTTCCGCTCGCGCGCGGTGCCGAAGGAGCGTCCGCAGAGCCGCCCGGGGGCGGCGGCCCCCACGCCGGCGCCCGCGCAGGCCTCCGGCGACGGCGCGCTGGTGACCAGGCTCCCCGAGGTGGTCCGCCAGGCCCCCGCCGGGCCCCCCATGGAGGTGGCCCCGATCGACCGGGCCCGGCGGCCCGAGGTCAACGCCGCCGCCGCGCTGATCGACGACCTCATCGATCGCGCCTCTCCGGCCGCCGCGCGGGCCGACGACGCGCCCCTCGACGACGCCCTCTTCGCCCGCCGCGTCTACCTGAATCTCGGCGGCCGGATCCCCACCGCCCCGGAGATGGTGGCGTTCATGGCGTCCAAGAGCCCGCGGCGGCGCGAGGAGCTCGTCGACGCCGTCCTCGCCAGCCCCGACTGGGTGAGCCACGCCTTCAATCTCTGGGCCGACACGCTGCGCCTCCGCGACGCCGCGCAGTTCCCGGTCTACGCCTGGCCCTACCTCGACTGGGTGAAGCGGTCGATCGCCCTCAACCGCCCCTACGACCAGTGGGTGCGCGAGATGCTCACCGCCGACGGCAGGCCGTGGGAGAACCCCGCGGTCGGCTTCCAGCTGCGCGACCTGGGCATGCCGCTGAACTACGTCGACCACACCGTGCGCGTGTTCCTCGGCACGCAGATCGGCTGCGCCCAGTGCCACGACCACCCCTTCGACGACTGGAAGCAGCGGGAGTTCTACGAGATCGCCGCCTTCACCGCCGGCACCCGGGCGGGGGTCGAGCAGTACCGCTCCACGCGCCGCGGCGGCACCGAGCCCCCGAGCCGCACCCGGCTCAATCTCCGGGATCTCTCGGCCGAGTACCAGAAGCTGCTCGTCGGCAAGCCGAAGGAGGAACTGCCCTACATGGGGCACCTCTTCATGCAGCACCTGCGCGCCAACGCCCTCTCCATCGACAACGGCCCGCACGACCTGCAACTGCCGCAGGACTACCGCGCCGACGACGGCCGGCCGGGCGACGTGATCGATCCGCGGGTGCCGTGGGGGGAGGAACCGGCCGACGCCGGCGGGCTCGATCCGCGGGCCCGGTTCGCGGCCTGGCTGACCTCCCCCGACAATCGCCCCTTCGCGCGCACGGTGGCCAACCGGCTCTGGAAGGAGTGCTTCGGCGTGGGGATCGTCGAGCCCGTCGACGACTTCCGCGCGGGCAATCCGCCCTCGCACCCCGAGCTGCTCGAGCACCTCGCCGACCTGATCGTCGAGTTGGGATTCGACACGCGCGAGTTCGTCCGCGTCGTCGTGTCGACGAAGGCCTGGCAGCGGCGCGCGGTGTCCCACGACCCGACCTCGGCGACGCCGTTCCCCTTCCGCGCCCCCGTGCTGCGGCGGATGACGGCCGAGCAGCTGTGGGATTCGATCCTGACCCTCATCGCCCGCGACATCTGGGCCTACCAGCGGCCGCCGTACGAGGCCTACGCCCTGCTCGGGGGTTTCGACCTCGGCGGGGAGGGCGCCGACCTCGCCACGGCCATCCCGGTCTTCGAGCGCTTCCAGAAGACCCTCTCGCAGCACGCGATCGACCAGCGCCTGCGCCACGGCATGAATTACCTCGACGTCTGGCTGGCGCGCGCCAGCGAGTTGCCCCAGCCATCGCTGGCGGGGAGCTTCCTCCGCGAGTTCGGCCAGGGGGATCGGGAGACGATCGACGGCCGGCGCGAGGTGGCGACGCTCCCGCAGGTGCTCACCATGCTCCACGGCAACCACGGCCGGGCGATCATCGACGACGGTTCGGCGATCATGCAGGCGCTCCTCGCCAACGACCCCGACCGGGCGATCGACGTGGCCTTCATCGGCATCCTCGCGCGTCCCCCCGACGACGCCGACCGGGAGACGGTCACGATGGTGCTGCGCTCGGCGCCGACCGCGCTCGACGGCTTCCGCGACGTCGTCTGGGCGCTGGTCAACACCCGAGAGTTCCTCTTCGTCCAGTGACGCCCCCCGGGGCAGGCGGGCCGGTCCCGCAGGGAGAACGTCCGCCATGCGTCCGCCGCGCCCCCTCCCCGAGCCCCCCTGCCCGCGGCGTGAGGCCCTCGCCCGCCTCGCCCGCACCACCCTCGGGGTGACGCTCGGCGGCAGGCTCGCGGCCGCAGGCCAAGCCCGCGCCGCCGACGGCCCGAAGGCGTCGGCGGTGATCACGCTGTGGATGCTCGGCGGCCTGAGCCACATCGACACCTTCGACCCCAAGCCGGGGCGCGAGGAGCAGGGGCCGACGGAGACCATCCGCACCAACGTCCCGGGCATCGTCTTCGGCGCGGGGCTGCGCCGGCTGGCGGCGATGGCCGACCGGCTCACGATCCTCCGGGCGTTGACGACGCAGACCGGCGCGCACGAGCAGGGGCAATACCTGATGCGCACCGGTTACGAGCCCACGAGCCTCGTTCGCCATCCGTCGATGGGGTCGTGGATGCTGCATGCCACGGGCCACACCGGCGACCTGCCCGGCTTCGCGCTCGTCGGCGACCCCAATCACCATCCCGGCTGCGGCTTCCTCGACACCCGCCTCTCCCCGCTGGCCGTGTCGGACCCGGACAAGGGGCTGCAGATCGCGCGCCGGCCGGCCGGCCTGCCGGCCCCCGTCCTCGACCGGCGCCTGGCGATCGCCCAGCGCATCGATCGGTCCTTCCACGCGCGGTACCCCGACGCCGGGGTCGCCGCCTACGACGAGATGTACGCCGAGGCGGTGAAGCTGCTCGGCAGCGACGACCTCGGCGCCTTCGACATCGCGCTGGAGCCGGAGGCGGTCCGCAAGCGCTACGGCGAGACGCGCTTCGGCAAGGGATGCCTGCTCGCCCGCCGCCTCGTCGAGGCGGGGCTGTGCGCCGTCGACGTCGACAGCAATCTCTGGGACATGCACTTCGACATGTTCCAGGAGAAGGTCTTCCCCGCCGCGATCGACGCCGTCGACCGTGGGCTGTCGGCGCTGCTCGACGACCTCGCCGAGCGCGGGCTGCTGGAGCGCACCCTCGTCGTCCTGGCGACGGAATTCGGCCGCTCCCCCCGGATCAACTCCAGCGGCGGCCGCGACCACCATCCGGCGGTCTTCTCCGGCCTCCTGGCCGGGGCGGGCGTCAAGGGAGGCATGACCCACGGCGCGTCGGACGAGCGCGGCTTCCGCCCGGACGCCGACGCGATCACGATCGCCGATTTCAACGCCACCGTCGCCGCCGCGGCGGGGCTTCCCTACGCCAAGGACTTCTTCGCCCCCAACGGCCGGCCGTTCAAGATCGGCGGCGGCGGTTCGCCGGTGCGCGAGGTGCTGGCCTGACCGTCGTGGCGGTCCCGGCAAACTGCGGAAGCCCTGCCGATTGACCGGGTTTCCGGCAGGCGGGCGCCCTGGTGCTGGACGGCGGCTCTCCCGCCGGCCGATCTCCTCCGCGACGGGGAGCGACCCTTCCTCCCCGGGGGAGGTGTCGATGGCCAAGCGGAAGAAGACGGTCGCGCAGCGGGCAGTGGGGCTGGCCGCGCCGGTGATGCCGGCGCCGGTGGCCAAGGTGGTGGGCACGCGCTGGGGGGCGCGTCTGTTCCTCCTCCTGCTGCCCTTCCTCCTCGCCACCGGGATCATCACGATCAGCTGGACCAACGGCCTGCCGATGGTGAGCTTCGACTGGGCCCGGGCCCTGGTCGTCGGCCGCCGGGTGGGGGAGGACGTCGGGCAGAAGGCGCTCGACGCGGCCCAGGACCTGCGCGGGCAGGATCTGTTCGGCCGGGAGTCCGCGATCCCCGCGTCCCAGGGGTGGGGCGAGGCGCAGCCGACGGCCTGGCAGCAGGCGCCCACGCAGTGGCAGCCGCAGCCCGCCTCGCCGCAGCCCTTCCCCGGCCAGCCCCAGCAGGCGGCCCAGCCCGCCGCCCCCCGCGCCTACCGCTGAGCGGCGCCCTCCGCGGCACGCCGGCAGGCGGGTAGTATGCCGCCGGCCCCGGGATTCACCCGGAGCGCGGAGACTCCCATGCGGCACGCCCCCATCGACCCCTCCCTGTTCGAGGCCCACCGTCGCCAGCTCGTGGCGGCCCTTCCGCCACGCGCCGTGGCGATCGTGCACGCCGCCGACATCCTCCCGGCCACCGGCGACGGCACCTTCCCCATCCACCCCGCCGCCGATCTCTTCTACCTGACCGGGATCGAGCAGGAGGAGAGCGTGCTCGTGCTCGCGCCCAACGCCACCGACCCGGCCCAGCGCGAGATGCTCTTCCTGCGCCAGCCCAACGAGCACCTCGCCACCTGGGAGGGGGAGAAGCTCACCAAGGACCGGGCCCGGGAGATCTCGGGCATCCCGCGCGTCCGCTGGCTCGCCGACCTCCCCTCCGCCCTCCACGTGCTCCTCTGCGAGAGCGACCGCGTGCTCGTCAACGCCAACGAGCACGAGCGCAGCGCCGCCGAGGTGGAGCCGCGCGACGTGCGCATGGCGCGGCAGCTGATGGACCGCTACCCGCTCCACCGCTTCGAGCGCCTGGCGCCGATCCTGCGGCAACTGCGCGCCGTCAAGGATCCCGCCGAGGTCGACCTCGTGCGCCGGGCGATCGACATCACCGACGCCGGCCTGCGCAGCATGCTCGCGGCCCTGCGACCGGGGGTGATGGAGTACGAGCTGGAGGCCGAACTGCACCATGTCTTCGTGCGGAACCGCGCCCGGATGGCCTACGAGCCGATCATCGCGTCGGGCAAGAACGCCTGCGTCCTCCACTACAACACCAACGACCGCCCCTGCGGCGACGGCGACCTGCTCCTCGTCGACGTCGGCGCCTGCTACGCCAACTACAACGCCGACCTGACGCGTACCTATCCGGTCAATGGCCGCTTCACCCCGCGGCAACGGGCGGTGTACGACGCGGTCCACCGCGTGCTCGATGCGTCGATCGCGCGCACGGTGGTGGGCATGACGATGCGCGAGTGGCGCCGGGCGGCGCAGCTGCAGATGAACGACGAGCTCCTCGCCCTCGGCCTCCTCAGCCGGGACGACGTGTCGCGCGACACCCCCGAGGACCCCGCCTGCCGGCGCTATTTCATGCACGGCCTGGGGCACTCCCTGGGCCTGGGCGTGCACGACATGGCGCCGGTCAACGGCCCCTTCCAGCCTGGCTGGGTGATGACCGTCGAACCGGGGATCTACATTCCCGAGGAGGGGATCGGGGTCCGCCTGGAGAACGACGTCCTCGTCACCCCGTCGGGGCCGGTCGATCTGTGCGCCCACGTGCCGATCGCCGCCGAGGAGGTCGAGGCGCTCGTCGGGCGGCCCCGCTGACCGGCCGCCGCCGCTTCGGCCCCGCCCTCCGGCCCCCGAATCCTGCCACGCGGACGGGTTTGCCCGGGGGGCGGGAGCGTGTCACACTCGGGGGGTCAGTAGGACCGTGGGACCGGGGGAGTCCGGGGACGTCGTGCCCCTTCCCCCCTCCCTCATCCCCGCCGATCGACCGCCCGACCGCGTGGCCCCGGAGGCCCCGCCGGCCGTCCGGTCCGCGATCCCCCTCCGGCGGATCGGCGACGCGGAAGACGTTTCCGGAGATCCTCCGATGCGCGTTCCCCCGGCGTCCGGCTTCGCGGTCGCCTCGCTCCTGGCCGGCCTCGTCCTTCCCGCCGGCCCGGCGACCGTGTTCGCCGCCGACAAACCGATCCGCTTCGACCGGGACATCCGCCCCCTGCTCTCCGAACATTGCTTCGCCTGCCACGGTCCCGGCAAGCAGGAGGCGGAGCTGCGCCTCGACGACGGCGCGGCGGCGACGGCCGCCCTTCCGACCGGCGCGCGCGCGGTGGTGCCGGGCGACGCCGCGGCCAGCGCCATGCTGTCGCGGATCCGCTCGACCGACCCCGACCTGGTCATGCCCCCGCCGCACGCCCACAAGGAGCTCTCCCCGGCGCAGATCGAGCTTCTCGAGCGCTGGATCGCTTCCGGCGCCCCCTACGAGCAGCACTGGTCGTTCCGACGGGTGGACCGTCCCGAGGTGCCGCCGGCGCCCGCCGCGGCCGCCGGCGCGATCGACCGTTTCCTCGAGGCGCGGCTCGCCGCGGAGGGGCTCGCCCCCGCGGGGGAGGCCGACCGCCCCACGCTCGCGCGCCGCGCCGCCTTCGCGCTGACGGGCCTGCCGCCGAGCGCCGAGGAGGTGGCGGCGTTCGTCGCCGATCCCGCCCCCGACGCCTACGAGCGCCTCGTCGATCGCCTCCTCGCGAGCCCGCACCACGGCGAGGAGATGGCGCGCCACTGGCTCGACGTCGCCCGCTACGCCGACACCCACGGCCTGCATCTCGACAACGAGCGCCACATGTGGGCCTACCGCGACTGGGTGGTGAAGGCCTTCAACGACAATCTCCCCTTCGACCAGTTCACCGTCTGGCAGCTCGCCGGCGACCTCCTCCCCGGCGCCACGCGCGAGCAGCAGACCGCCACCGGCTTCTGCCGCTCGAACGTGACCACGAGCGAGGGGGGGTCGATCGACGCGGAGCTCCTCTTCCGCTACGCGGTGGACCGCACGGCGACGATGCTCAACGCCTGGATGGGGCTCACCGGCCAGTGCGCGGTGTGCCACGACCACAAGTACGACCCGCTGCCCGCCAAGGACTTCTACTCCCTCTACGCCTTCTTCAATTCGGCCGCCGATCCCGGCTTCGACGGCAACATCGAGCGCACCGCGCCGGTCATCCCGCTGCCCACCTCCGAGCAGGACGCGGAGCAGGCGGCGCTGGCGGCGAAGCTCCCCGAGCTCGAGAAGCGCCTCGACGAGGCCGTGGCGGCGGTGGCCTACGCCGATCCCGCGGCGGCCGAGCCGCGGCCGGCCCCGGTGACGACCGAGACGGTGTGGCTGGAGGACGACTTCCCCGCCGGGGCCGCGGTGCAGGGCTCGCCGGGGGGCACGAACTGGTTCGCCGGCACGGAGCCCGGGGGGGTGTTCTCGGGGGCGCGCTGCCTGGAGCGCACCGCCGCCGGCATCGGCCAGGATTTCTACAACAGCGGCGCCGAGCCCTTCACCGCCGCCGCCGGCGCCGAGCTCTTCGCCCACGTGTGGATCGACCCGGCGGCCCCGCCGCGGGCGCTCATGATCCAGCTCCACACCGACGGCTGGGAGCACCGGGCCGTGTGGGGCGAGGGGGGCGTGATCCCGTGGGGCGCCGTCGGGCAGCCCTCGCAGATGGTGATCGGGCCGCTCCCCGAGGCGGGGAAGTGGGTGCGCGTCGCCTTCCGGCCGGAGAGCGTGGGGGTGCCGGCCGGCACGAAGATCGGCGGCTTCGCCCTGACGCAGTTCGACGGCCACGTGCGCTGGGACAAGGTCGGCGTCTCCTCCACGTTCGATCCGGCCGCCGACCCGGCGGCGTCGCTCCTGGCCTGGTGGAAGCCCCGTGTCGGGCAGGAGAAACTCGACGACGTGCCGGAGGCGCTGCGCGGGCCGGTGCGCGACGGCCCGGAGAAGACCGTCGACGCCGACACCGTGGCGCGCATCCGCCAGTGGTGGATCAAGACCGTGTGGCGCGACAAGCCCGAGGCGGTGGCCGGGGTGGAGCGCGAGATCGCCGCGGCGCGGGCCCGGCGCGACGAGATCGACCGGGCCGTGGCGCGGACGCTCGTCTTCAACGACCTCCCCCAGATGCGCGACAGCTTCGTGATGCTGCGCGGCGCCTACGACAAGCCGGGCGAGAAGGTCGCCCGCGCCACGCCCGCCTTCCTCCCCGCGCTCGTCGTGGAGGAGGGGAAGGTGCCGACGCGGCTGGATCTGGCGCGCTGGCTCCTCCTCCCGGAGCAGCCGCTGGTGGGGCGCGTCGCCGCCAACCGTCTCTGGCAGCAGTTCTTCGGCACCGGGCTCGTGAAGACGAGCGAGGACTTCGGGCAGCAGGGGGAGATGCCCAGTCATCCGGAGCTGCTCGACTGGCTCGCCAGCGAATACCGCGACAGCGGCTGGAACACCCGCCACATGGTGCGCCTCATCGTCACCAGCCGGGCCTTCCGCCGCGACGCGCGCATCGCGCCGGAGCACGCGGCCGCCGATCCCGAGAACCGGCTGCTGGCACGCGGCCCGCGCATCCGCCTCGACGCCGAGCAGATCCGCGACAACGCCCTGGCGGTGTCGGGGCTGCTGGTGCGCACCTTCGGCGGCCGCGGCACCCGCCCCTACCAGCCGGACAACATCTGGGAGCCGGTGGGCTTCGCCGGCTCCAACACCCAGCGCTACCAGCGCGACACGGGCGAGGGGCTGTGGCGGCGGAGCATCTACGCCTTCCTCAAGCGCACCGCGCCCCCGCCCTTCATGGTGAATTTCGACGCCCCCAACCGGGAGCAGTTCTGCGCCCGGCGCGAGCGCAGCAACACGCCGCTGCAGGCGCTGCAGCTGCTCAACGACGTGCAGCACGTCGAGGCGGCGCGGGCCCTGGCGGCCCGCATGCTCGCGGGCGCCCCCTCCGACGACGCCGCCCGGATCGACTGGCTCTTCCGCACGGTCCTGGCCCGGGCCCCCGAGAGCCCGGAGATGCAGGTCGTGGCGGAGGAACTCGCCGCCCACCGGGCCCGCTACGCCGCCGATCCCGACGCGGCGCGGAAACTCGTGGCCCAGGGGGAATCGAAGCCCCCGGAGAGCCTTCCCCCCGAGGAGCTCGCCGCATGGACGCTCGTGGCGAACATGCTCCTGAACCTCGACGAGACGCTGACGAGGAACTGACGCCATGCTGCCATCGACCGCCGGCGCCGACGCCGCCGCCCTCCGTGCCGCCGCCTGCCGCCGCGCCTTCCTCCGCGCCTCGGGCGTGGGGGCGGGCTCGGTGGCGCTGTCGCTCCTCGAGGCCCGCCGCTCGGGCGCGGCGTCGCTCCCCCCCGGGGCCGCGCGGCTCTCCGGCGGGCGCGTCCACCAGGGGATCCCCGGCATCCCCCACCATGCCCCGCGGGCGCGGAGCCTGATCTACATCCACACCAACGGCGGCCCCTCGCAGATCGACCTCTGGGACCACAAGCCCAAGCTCGAGGAGTACTTCGACAAGGATCTCCCCCCGAGCGTGCGCGGCGAGCAGCGCCTCTCCACGATGACCAGCGGCCAGGCGCGGTTCCCGGTGGCGCCGTCCAAGTTCCGCTTCGAGCAGCGCGGCCGCTGCGGCCGCTGGATCAACGCCGAGCTCCTCCCGCACACCGCGGGGATCGTCGACGACCTGGCGCTGGTCAAGAGCGTGTTCACCAACGCCATCAACCACGACCCTGCCTGCACCTACGTGATGACCGGCAACGAGGTGCCCGGGAAGGCGAGCCTGGGGAGCTGGCTGGCCTACGGACTGGGGAGCGAGAGCGACGACCTGCCGGCGTTCGTCGTCTTCACCCCCCAGCCCGACATCAACCCCTCCCAGGCGCTGTTCACGCGGATGTGGTCGAGCGGCTTCCTCCCCACGCGGTACACGGGGGTGGCGCTGCGCGGCTCGGGCGATCCCGTCCTCTACCTGCCGAACCCCGAGGGGGTGTCGCGCGACGACCGGCGGCGGATGCTCGACAGCCTCGCCGCGCTCAACGCCCGCTCCTTCGAGCGCTACCGCGATCCCGAGACGCAGACGCGCATCGCGCAGTACGAGATGGCCTTCCGCATGCAGGCCAGCGTGCCGGAGCTGGTCGACCTCTCGGGGGAGTCGGCGCGGACGCTCGCGCTCTACGGCGACGACGTCTCCAAGCCCGGCTCCTTCACCCACTCGCTCCTCCTGGCCCGGCGGCTCGTCGAGCGCGGCACGCGCGTGGTGCAGATCCTCCACCGGGGCTGGGACCAGCACGGCAACCTCCCCAACGACCTGCGCTCCCAGTGCCTCGACACCGACCAGGCCACCGCGGCGCTGGTCTCCGACCTCAAGGCGCGCGGCATGCTCGACGACACGCTGGTCGTCTGGGGGGGGGAGTTCGGCCGCACCGTCTACTCCCAGGGCACGCTCAACCGCGACACTTACGGCCGCGACCACCATCCGCGCAACTTCTGCATGTGGATGGCCGGCGGCGGGGTGCGCGGCGGCGAGATCCTCGGGGAGACCGACGACTTCAGCTACAACATCGTCGACACGCCGGTCGACGTGAATTCCTTCAACGCCACGATCCTCCACCTGATGGGGATCGACCACGAGCGGCTGACGTTCAAGTTCCAGGGACTCGACCAGCGTGTGACGGGCGTGCTCGAGCAGCGCGTGCTCCACGAGATCCTGGCCTGATCTCCCCCGGCCCCACGGGGGGCGGGGCTCGTGTATGCTCTCGAGGTCGCTCCCGGCGCACCGGGAGGATCCCCACCGGAGTACTCCGATGCGTCCGCTGACCGTGCTCGCCACCTTCCTCGCCCTGGCCCTCGTCCTTCCGGAGGTTCACGTGACCGCTGCCGACACCGACGTCCCCTTCCCCGAGCTGCCCAAGGGCGCCGGCGCCATCGACGCCGACGCTCCGAAGACCTTCCAGAAGACGGCGTCGGGCCTCCAGTACCGCGTCCTCCGCAAGGGCGCCGGCGTCGCGCCCAAGGCGAGCAACACGGTCAAGGTCCACTACCACGGCTGGCTCGACGACGGGAAGGTGTTCGACAGCTCGTTCAAGCGCGAGGATCCGACCGAGTTCCCGCTCAATGCCGTGATCCCCGGCTGGACCGAGGGAATGCAGCTGGTGGGCAAGGGGGGGATGATCGAGCTGGTGATCCCCTCGAACCTGGGCTACGGCAAGCGCGGGGCCGGCGGCGTGATCCCCCCCGACGCCACGCTCCACTTCTTGGTCGAGCTCCTCGACGTGCGGTGACGTCTCCGCGGACGCTCGGCCCTCTCGGGCCTTCGTCCGCCGCTCGCCCCGCCGAACATGGCACGAGTCGCACGGCCCGCGCGGCAACCCGCCGCGCGGGCCGCGTCGTTTTCCACCGTCTGCGACCGGCGCGCCCCCGCCGGTCGTGAGATCTTCATGAGTTCATCAAACCAGCACATTCATCGGGCACAACCCGGGCCGTGCGCCTTCCGCACGAAGACGGCACGGCGCCTCCACCCCCCGTGGGTTTGCCCATGTCCAGCCGCTCACTTCCGGCCCGCCCCCGGCGTCTCCGGGTCGCCGAGGCCCTCGTCGCCATCGGCACGCTGACCGCTCTCGTCGGCTGCGGGCGCAGCGAATTCCAGGGTCTCCAGCAGCGCACCTTTCCGGTGACGGGGGAGGTGCGGCTCGACGGCCGACCGTTGGCCGGTGCGACGGTCGTCTTCAAACCGGTCGATGCGTCGGCCTTCAAATGGCGCGAGCAGCCCCAGGCGCGCAGCGACGCCGACGGACGCTTCACCGTCTTCACCTACGCCGCCGGCGACGGCGCTCCTGCCGGCGAGTACCGCGTCGGCGTCGCCGTCGTCGGATCGTCCGACGACGAGGGGGGCGATCAGGTGCGACGCGATCCCGCCGCCGCGAAGCCCCACCCACGGTTCGGCGATGCCACGACGTCGGGCCTCACCGCCACCGTCGGCACCAGTGCGACGGTGCTTCCCCCCTTCGAGCTCTCGTCGCAGTGACCGCGCTCCGTCGGCCCACGCTCGCACGACTCGTCGCACATCCCTCCGCGTCCCCGCTCGCCCGCCTCCGTTCGCCCCTCATCCCGTTCCCCTCCCCGGAGACCATCGCCATGCGCCGCCGCCCCGGCTTCACGCTCGTGGAACTCCTCGTCGTCATCGCCATCATCGGCACCCTCGTCGGGCTGCTTCTTCCCGCCGTCCAGGCGGCCCGGGAGGCGGCGCGGCGATCGAGTTGCCAGAACAACCTCAAGCAGATCGGCCTGGCCATCCAGAATTTCGAGAGTGCGAGGAAGTTCTTCCCGCCGGCTCGGGCCGACGCCCTGCCCGGCTATCCCGTCGGCGAACTGGGGATCCCCGCACCGGCGTCGGGGGCGATCGCCCACGGCCCCGGGATCTTCCTGCTGCCCTTCATGGAGCAGATCACCGTCGCCAACCAGTACAACCTGCGCGCCCACTGGGCCGATCCGCTCAACGCCGCGGCGATCGCCACGCTCATTCCCACCTTCATCTGCCCGTCGTCGGTGACGAGCAATCCATACGACACCGGCAACGCCCCCTCGAGCAGCAATCCGCCCCGCTGGAATGCGGCCTCGAGCGACTACTCGATCGCCAACGGCGTCAACGGCCGGCTGGGCTTCGCCCCCTACAACCTCATTCCGCCGATCCGCGGATACGATCCCTCCAATCCCTCCACCGACGCCTCGCAGTACGTGGGGGCGATCCTCCCCATGAGCACGATCTCCTCGTTCACCACCGGCATGAGCCCGCCGTTCTACAACGCGCGGCCGCGGACCGGCCCCAAGGACGTCATGGACGGGATGAGCAAGACACTGGCCTGGGTCGAGGACGCCGGCCGGCCGATTCTCTACCGGCGCCGCACCCCGATCCTGACCTCGCGCGCCAGCGGTGCCGGCTGGGCGGATCCGGATTCGGAGTTCTGGGTCGACGGCTTCTCGGTCGACGGCGTCACGTCGCTCGGCCCCTGCGCCATGAACTGCAACAGTTCCAACGAGCTGTATTCGTTCCATCCGGCGGCCTGCGGCGCCGTGTTTTGCGACGGGTCCGTCCGCTTCCTGGCGGAGGATCTCTCGATGCCGATCCTGGCCGCGGCGATCAGTGCCAAGCAGGGTGAGACCGAGCCCGCCCCCGAATGAGCGGCTTTCCGCCGAGGGGCAGTCCGCCCTGACCTCCCCCTCGACGGCACCTCGGCCCGGCCCCGGTGGCCAACCACCGGGGTCGGGCCCCGCGCCGCTCAGGGCGACTCGGCCGTCACCGCCATCACCACCGGCGCCGTGGGGTCGTCCCCCTTGACCAGCTCGATCCGTTCGATCACCTCCCGGCGGGCGGGGTGGATCGCCAGGTAGCGGATCTGCCGGCCGGCGAGGTCGAAGGCGAAGGCGCTGTCGGGGACGTCGACGCGGCGGATGTAGTCGGCGAAGTGGCGGCCGTTCTTCAGCTCGTGGTCCTCTTCGCCGCCGTCGGCGTACACCAGCCGCACCACCAGCGACGTCGACTCCCCCGTGGTCGCCGGGAAACCCCAGCCCGAGACGCCCGAGAGCAGGTGGATCGCCGCCGCCGGCGCGCCCAGCGGCAGCGACACCTCCCGGGGCATCCGCGGCGCCACCAGCCCCTGGGGCCCGTGGAGCATGACGGCGTTGGGGATCGTGTCCCCCTGCGGATCGACGAGCACGAAGGGCACGCTCCCCACGATCTTCGGCTTCCAGTCGGGGAACACCAGCCGCTCCACCTCCCCCTGCGGATCGAAGAACATCCCCTTCGTGGTCACCACCGTGGCCGCCTTGTCGAGCGGCACCGGGACGTACTTCCCCTTGGCGGTGAGGAAGGCGAGGAGGTCGGCGAAGCCCTCGGGCTTGATCTGCTTTTCGAAGCCCACCGGCATCAGCGAGTTGGGCGAGGGCTGGAACTCGTCGATCTCGTCGCGCTGGATCGCGTGCCGCTTCCCCTCGGCGTCGACGATCTCCACCGCGGTCCGGCTCTCGGCGGCCAAAAGTCCCGTCACCACGCGGCCGTCGTCGGTGGTCACCGTCCAGGAGCGGTAGTTGCCCTCCACGGAGCGGTTCGGGTCGAGGATGTGGATGAGGAGCTCGTGGGGCGGATGGACGGCCATCCCGGTGAGCTCCGGCCCCACCTTGCCCCCCTCGCCGGAATGCGTGTGGCACTTGCCGCACTGCTCCTTGAAGACCCCCTTGCCCCGCGCCGCGTCGCCGCCGGCGCGGACCACCGGCAGGATGGCGTCGATCACCTCCTGCCGGTCGGCGCTGGGCAGCCCGCCCCCCGAGGCGATCACCTTCCGCGCCCGCTCGCGCACGGCGCGGTCGGGATGCTCGGCGAGGCGTCCGCGCTCCACCAGCGGGATGTCGGCCACCGCCAGCGTCCCGTCCTCGAGGCGCTCGACGAGGGCCGCCGCCCACTCCTTGTTGCCGAGCACGGCCCGCAGGGCGGCGTCGCGCACCGCCGGCGTCATCGACGGCAGCCGGTCGAGCAGCGCCGTCTCGGCGCCCGGGGCCGTGGCCCCCGCGACCGCGGCGACGAGCCCCGCCGACACCTCGGGGCCGTTGCGGCCGCCGACGCGCTCGAGCAGCGCCCCCACCACGCCCGCGTCCGACCCGCGCAGCGACACCAGCCGCCGGGCGGCATCGACCCGCGCCTCGTCGGCCGCCTCGGTGCGGTCGAGCTCCGCCAAAAGCGCCGTGCCGATCCGCTCCACGTGGTCGTCGAGGGCCCGGCTGCCGGTGTGCTGTACGAGCGAGACGAGCTGCCCCTGCGCCGCCGCCGGCAGCCGCTCCACGAGGGCCACGACCGCCTCCTCGGCCTCGGGCGAGAGCGCCGCGGGCCGGCCCCGCGGCCAGCCCCGGGCGAGCCCCTCGACGGTGGCCGCGGCGGT
>CAISKG010000035.1 GCA_903885855.1 uncultured Planctomycetaceae bacterium | reverse complement strand
GCGGGGCGGGCCGCGCCGCGGACGCGGCGGCCGAGGGGGGCGTGGCCGCCGCCGCCGACACGCCCGCCGATCCCGCCGCGCCGCGCACGCGGCACTCGCTCGGGACGCTCGCCCCCGGATCGCCCGCCGGGATCCTTTTCACCCTCACCAGCCGGGGTGCCGCCGTGGAGCGGATCGAGCTCGGCGGCGAGCAGTTCCACGACCAGGACGATCGGCGCGGCTGGATGGGGCATCTGGCCGTCGAACCGGCCGACGGCGGCTGCCGCCTCGGCGTGGTCGGCCCCGGCACCCCCGCCGCCGAGGCGGGCCTGAGGGCCGGCGATGTCGTGGAGAGCCTCGCCGGCAGGGCGGTCGCCGACGCCGCCGACTTCGAGCGGGCGCTCGACGGCACGAAACCCGGACAGGAGCTCGACGTCGTCTACCGCCGCGAGGGCAACGCGCAGCCCTGCACGGTGCGCCTCGACCGGCGGCCGCTCGAGGTGGTGCGCCCCGAGGCGCTGGCCGAGCCGGTGGAGAATCCCGACGCGACCCCGGCCGACCGTCCGTCGTTCGTGCTCACGATCGAGTCGGCCGACCGGCAGACGCGCCGCGATCCCCTCGGCGAGATCGCCGGGCTCGAGTTGGCCGACCGCGATTGGCACGCCGCCCCCTTCGGCGACGGCGAGGGGGTGCGCTTCACCACCGTGCTGGCCGGCGGGCTGCGGGTGACGAAGGAGTACCGGCTCGTGCCCGGGGTGTCCGATGGTCCGGCCACGCTCGACCTCGTCGTCGAGCTGGAGGCCGACCGCCCCACGACCGTGACCTACGCCCTCGACGGTCCCACGGGCCTGCCCACCGAGGGCTGGTGGTACACGTCGCGCGTGGCGCGCGACTGGACCTCCCTGGCGGTGCGCGACGTGGCGATGCGCTTCGCCGGGGAGAATACGGCGCTGGTCAGCGGCCTGAAGGTGGGCGACGCCAAGGGGGATCCCCTGGCCAAGAGCGTGCGCGACGGCAAGCCGCTGTCGTTCGCCGGCGTCGATTCGCTCTACTTCGTCGCCGCGCTCCTGCCGGCCACCGAAGGAGAGGTGCCCGATCTGGCGGAGGTCCGCTCCCTGGCCGTGGGCGACGTGGCGTCGGCCGCGCGGAAGCGCCTCATCGACGTCACGGCGCGGGTGGTGTCGCGGCCGCTCACGCTCGAGCCGGGCCGCCCGGTGCGCCACCGCTACGGCGTCTTCGCCGGGCCGAAGAAGCCCGATCTCCTCGCCCGTTACGGCGCGCCCGGCGCGGCCCTGGACGACCTCATCGCCTACGGCCAGGGGTGGTTCGGATGGGTGGTGCGGCCGATGATCGCCATCCTCCACGCGCTGCACGCGGTCATCGGCAACTACGGCATCGCGATCCTCCTCCTCACGGTCCTCGTGCGGGGTGCGATGTATCCGGTGAGCCGCAAGCAGGCGGTCGCGTCGCAGAAGATGCAGGAACTCCAGCCTGAGATGAAGGCGATCGCCGAGAAGTACAAGGACGACCCGACGAAGCGCACCCAGGCCACCCAGGAGCTGTGGCGGAAACACGACTACAACCCCGCCGGCGGCTGCCTGCTGGTCTTCCTGCAGATCCCCATCTTCATGGGGCTCTACCGGTCGCTGGCCACCGACGTGGAGCTGCGCCAGGCGCCGCTGTTCAGCTCGGCGATCCGCTGGTGCTCGAACCTCGCGGCGCCGGACATGTTCTGGGATTGGTCGAACGTGCTGCCGGGGTTCCTCACCGCCCCGGAGGGCTGGCTCGGCCCCTTCCTGAACCTCTTCCCGCTGGCCACGATCCTCCTCTTCCTCTGGCAGCAGCACCTCTTCATGCCGCCGGCGCTGGACGAGCAGGCGCGCGTCCAGCAGCAGGTGATGAAGTACATGATGTTCTTCATGGCGCTGATGTTCTTCAAGGTTCCCTGCGGCCTGTGCCTGTACTTCATCGCATCGAGCCTGTGGGGGATCGGCGAGCGGATGTTCCTCTCGCCCCAGGCGGCCGGCGCGGCCTCGGCCGCGGCGGGGAAGAAGCGCGTCATCGACGTGCCCTTCTTCGGGGGCGGCGCCGCGAAGGACGCCCACGAGGCCAACGGGATCCACGTCGGCGAGGCGGAGCGCCGCCGCCGTCAGGCCCGGAAGAAGCGCTGAGCGATCCCGCGCCGCGGGGGGCCAGGGGCGATGTGGGATCCCGATGACCTCGTCGTCGCCCCGGCGACGGTCGCCGGACCGGGCGTGCGGGCGATCGTGCGGCTGGCCGGCGCGGGGCTCGACCGGCTGCTCGGCACGCTGCTCTCGCTTCCGGAGCCGCTGCCTGCGCGCCCCGCGCTCCTCGCCGCCACGCTCCACCCCGACGGCCTGGGAAGGGAGTGGGGGGCGGTCGAGGTGGGGGTCCTACGCTGGCCGGGCCCCGGCGGCCCGATCGGCGGAGCGCTCGCGGAGGTGCAGCTGCCCTGCTCGCCGCCGCTGGTGGAGGCGTTCATGGCGGAGGCCTGCCGGCACGGTGCCCGGCCCGCGCGGGGAGGGGAGTTCACGCTGCGCGCGTTCCTCGCCGGCCGTGTCGATCTCCTCCAGGCCGAGGCGGTGCTGGCCGTGGTCGACGCCCGCTCGCCGGCCGAGCTGACGCTGGCGCTCGACCGGCTCGCCGGCGGCACCGGCCGGGAACTGGCGACGCTGCGCGACGCCGTGCTCGACCTGGCCGCCGATCTCGCCGCCGCGATCGACTTCCCAGAGGAGCACGGCACGGGGGCCGCGGGGGCCGATGCCTTCTGGGAGGGCGTGGCGCGGAGGCTCGCGGACCTCGCCGCGCGCGTGGCGGCCCTCGCGGAGCGGCTGGCGGCGCGCGGGATGCAGCTCGCTGGGCAGGTGCCGCGCGTGGTGATCCGCGGAGGGGCGAACATCGGCAAGAGCAGCCTGTTCAACGCGCTGTCGGGCCACGAGACGGCGCTGGTGGCCGACGCGGCGGGCACGACGCGCGACTGGCTCGAGGCACGCTGCAGCGCGGCCGTCGCCGGCGGGCGGGTGGAGTGGATCCTCGTCGACACCGCGGGGGTCGTGTCCGGCCCGGGGCCCGTCGGCGGCCCCGCTGCCGGGGGCGGTCCGGATGCGGAGGCGCAGTCGCGTGCGGCGGAGGAGGCGCGGCGCGCCGCGGTGGTGGTGCTCTGCCGCGACGCGGCCGACGGGGCCGACGCCCCGGCCTCCGCGGCGCCCCCGGGGGTGCCGGTGATCCACGTGCGCACCCGCTGCGACCGCGGCGGGGGGGAGGCGGCCGCCGGGGTGATCGACACGAGCGTGCGCGACGGGCGGGGCCTCGGGGCGCTGCGCGCGGCGCTGGCCGCCGCCGTGGCGTCGTCGCCGCGCTGGGACAGATC
>CAISKG010000034.1 GCA_903885855.1 uncultured Planctomycetaceae bacterium | reverse complement strand
CCCCCGCCCCGCGCCGCGCGGCGGTCGAGGCGGCCCTGCGCGCCGCCATCGCATCCACGAGCCCCGACACCATCCGCCGGGCGCTCGTGGCCCTGGCCGAGCGGCCCGACATGGCGGCGGCCGCGGCCTCCTTCGACCTCCCCACGCTGCTGGTGGTCGGCGCCGACGACGCGATCACGCCGCCGGAGTGCCTCGAACGTGCGGCGGCGGTCATCCCGGGGGCCCGGCTGTCGGTGGTGCCGGGCTGCGGCCACCTCACGCCGCTGGAGGATCCGCCCGCCTTCAACGCGGCGCTGGCGGCGTTTCTGGAGGCGCTCCCTCCTCCGGACGCGGCGTGACCGGCCCTTCCGCGCGGCCTCCGTCGCCGGTGAATCCGCGCCCTCCGGGGAAGGCGCGGCCGCCGGGCCACTGGCCGCGGCCCGGGAAACGCGTGCGCCGCTCGAGCCATTCCAACCGATCGTCGCGGTCGAGGGCCACCACCGCCTGCCGGTCGGCGGGATCGCTCCAATCGATCCAGCGGTGCCACACACGGGCCGCCGCCACCAGACGCTCCAGCCGGTCGTCGTCCGACTCCCCGAGCGCCCGCGCCAGCTCGATGAGGTCGTAACGCACCGCGCGGGAGAGGAGCCGGTAGGCCGTGACCCTGTCGGCGACGTGCCGAAGCTCGTCGTCATCCATCTCCTCGATGCGGTCGCGCCGGGAGGCGATCTCGCTGGCCGGCGTCTCCGGCCCGAACGTCACGTAGCGCAGCGCCTCCACGGCGGCGTCGAACTCGGGCCACGCCTCGTCGGTGTCCCCGCCCCCCCCGGGCGCCCCATCCTGCGGGCGCGCGAAGGGGAAGCGCCGCGGCTCGGCGATCCCGCGCCGGGCGACCTCCTCGAGGAACGCCGTCGAACCGGCCTCCTGGAGGACGTCGAGGTGCTCGACGACGGGGAGGTACTGGAGCACCGGCTCGTCCGGGTCGGGGCCGGTGGCCCATCCCGCCATCAGGCCCGCCACGAGGCCGCAGGCGACCGCGGCCGTCGCCAACCACCCATCGCGCGGCCGGGGCCGCGACGCCGCCGCGCCCGGGGCGGCGCCGGCGGCGGGCACGGCCGCCATCTCGATCGTGGTGGAGAGCAGCCCGGGCGCGGCGCGGGTCGCGTCGAGCACGTCGAGAAACCCGCGCACCTCCGAGAGCACGTCGCCGTCGGGGGGCGGCGCCGAGTCGTCGCCTCCGTCGTCGCGGGGGTCGTCGGCGCCGGTCACGGCCCCTCCCCCCCGCCGCCCGCCGGCGGCGGACGCGCGCCGTCGCGCTGGTAGCTCTCGAGCGCCTTGCGCAGCTGGTCACGCGCCCGGAAGAGGAGCGACTTCACCGCCGGGACCGAGAGGTTCATCGCCTCGGCGATCTCCTCGTAGGAGCACTGCTCGAACTTCGCCAACAGCACCGCCATGCGCTGGTTGTCGTTGAGGGCGGCGATCGCGTCGCGGACCACGGCCTGCAGTTCGACGCGGTCTGCCTCGCGGGCGGGGCGCTGCCCGCTGGCCGCGATGGCGATCTGCTCGAGACCGATGGCGCTCGACGAGCCGGTCGGCGGGGGCACACCGCGCTCCATGCGGCGATAGGCGCGCTGGCGGAGATCGCTGGCCACGTTGTTGGCGATCGTGTGGATCCAGGTGGAGAACTTCGCCGTCGGGCGGTAGCCCTCGCGCGCCCGGTAGACGCGCAGGAACACCTCCTGGGCGAGATCCTCGGCCGTGGCGTGGTCCCCCGTGTGGTGGAGGAACAGCGTCACCAGGCGGTCCTGCCAGAGGGAGACGAGTTCTTCGAAGGCACCCGCGTCCCCGCCTTGGACGCGTGCCATCAGGTCGGCGGAGGGGTCTGCCGAGGTGGGCATGCGTCGGCTGACGGATGGGCCGCCACGGCGCCCGCTCGGAGGGGGGCCGGACGATGTCGGGGGAAATGGAGCGGAGGAGGATCGAACTCCCAACCTCGGCATTGCGAACGCCGCGCTCTCCCAGTTGAGCTACCGCCCCGAACCGGCGGCCGACCCATCCGGGAGGCCCGCCGACGTGCCTGCGATCGTAGGGCACCCCGGAGGCCGTGTCCAGCCTGCGGACCGGCCCCGCCCCCCGCGGCGGGGGCGCTACAATAGCGGGCCCGCCGGGACGTCCCCTTTCCCCCGCCTTCCGTCCCACCCCCATGCACGTCCCTCCGATCGTGGTCCGCGGCGCGCGCGAGCACAACCTCCGCGACGTCACGGTGGGCCTGCCGCGGGGTCGGCTCGTCTGCCTCTCCGGGGTGAGCGGGTCGGGCAAGTCGAGCCTGGCCTTCGACACCCTCTACGCCGAGGGGCAGCGGCGCTACGTGGAGAGCCTCTCCACCTTCGCCCGGCAGTTCCTCGGGCAGCTCCCGCGGCCCGACGTCGACAGCGTCACCGGCCTCTCCCCGTCGATCTCCATCGCGCAGAAGTCGGCCGGCACCAACCCGCGCTCGACGGTGGCGACGATGACCGAGATCCACGACTTCCTCCGCGTCCTCTTCGCGCGCGTGGGCAGCGCGCACTGCCCCGCCTGCGACGCGCCGCTCGAGGCCCAGCCGCGCGACGCGATCGTGGAGCGGATCGTGGCCGCGCGGGGGGGGCAGCGCGTGATCGTGCTCGCGCCCCTGGTGCGCGACGCCAAGGGCGAGCACCGCGACCTGTTCGCGGATCTCGTGCGGCAGGGGTTCACGCGCGCCCGGGTCGACGGCCGCGTCGTGCGGGTCGAGGAGCCCCCCGCGCTCGAGAAGCTCCTCAAACACACGATCGAGGTGGTCGTCGACCGCCTCGTGCCGGGGGAGGCGTCGCGCACCAGGCTCGCCGAGGCGGTGGAACTGGCGCTGCGCACCGGCGGGGGGATGGTGATCGTGGCCGCCGAGGAGGAGGCGGCGCCCGCGGCCGAGGGCGCCGCCAAACCGGCCGGGCGCGCACGCCGCCGCACCGGTGCCGGCGGGGCGGGGGCCGCGGCCGACCTCGTGCTCTCCAGCCGCTTCGCCTGCACCTCCTGCGGCGTCAGCTACGCGACGCCGGAGCCGCAGCTGTTCAGCTTCAACAGCCCGCAGGGCGCCTGCCCGTCCTGCGAGGGCCTGGGGGAGATCTACGGCGTCGACCCGGCGAAGCTCGTCACCGCTCCCGAGAAGTCGCTGCGCAAGGGGGCGCTGGGGGTGCTGGGCTCCTTCCGCGACATGCCGCGCTGGATGCGGCGGCTGTTCGTGGGGGTGGCGGAGCACGCCGAGGCGAAGCGCCGCCTCCCCGACGGCCGCCTCCTCGACACCCCCTGGGAGGATCTCACGGCGCAGGAGCGGCGCGTGTGGCTGGAGGGCACGGGCCTCGAGGAGATCCGCCTCGCCTGGCGGCGCGGCCGGGCGGAGCGCGGCGCCAAGACGCGCTTCGAGGGCATCCTGGCGATGCTCGCCAACCGCTGGCGCAACGCCAAGAGCGGCATCATCCGGCGGATGCTCGAGAAGCTGATGCGCGTCACCCCCTGCCACGCCTGCCGCGGGGCGCGGCTCTCGCCGCAGGCCCGGGCGGTGCGGATCACCACCGCGTCGCGGAAGGCCCGCGAGGCCCACGGCGCGGAGGTCTCGCTCGACCGGCTCTGCGCCCTGCCGATCTCGGCGGCGCGCGAGTTCCTCGCCGCGCTCGAGCTCGACGCCACCCGCGAGGTGATCGCCGCCGAGCTCCTGAAGGAGATCCGCGGCCGGCTCGAGTTCCTCGACCAGGTCGGGCTCGGCTACCTGGCGCTCGACCGCCGCGCCCCCACGCTCTCCGGCGGCGAGAGCCAGCGCATCCGCCTGGCCGCCCAGATCGGCTCCGGGCTGTCGGGGGTGCTGTACGTCCTCGACGAGCCCTCGATCGGCCTCCACGCCCGCGACAACACCCGGCTGCTGGGGGCGCTGGAGGCCCTGCGCGACAAGGGCAACACGGTCGTGGTCGTGGAGCACGACGAGGAGACGATCCGCGCCGCCGACTGGGTGGTCGACTTCGGCCCCGGCCCCGGCAAGCGCGGCGGCGAGGTGGTGGCGGCGGGCACGCCCGACGAGGTGGCCGCCGCGCCGCGGAGCGTCACCGGCGCCTTCCTCTCGGGCCGCGACCGGATCGAGGTGCCCGAGCGCCGCCGTCCCCCCGGCGAGCGCCGCCTCCGCCTCGCCGGCGTGGCCCACAACAACCTCCGCGCGGTCGACGTCGAGATCCCGCTCGGGCTGCTGGTGTGCGTCACGGGGGTCTCGGGGAGCGGCAAGAGCTCGCTGGTGGGCGACGTCCTCGAGCCGGCGCTGCGCGAGCGGCTCGGCAGCGAGACCGCCCGCCCCGGAGCCTTCGCGGCCCTCGAGGGCACCGAGCACCTCGACAAGGTGATCGTCATCGACCAGTCGCCGATCGGGCGCACGCCGCGGAGCAATCCGGCCACCTACGTGAAGGTGTGGGACGACATCCGCGACCTGTTCACGATCCTCCCCGACTCCAAGGCCCGCGGCTGGAAGGCGGGGCGATTCAGCTTCAACGTCGCCGGGGGGCGCTGCGAGGCCTGCGAGGGCAACGGCTCGGTGCGCCTCGACATGGATTTCCTGGCCGACGTGTGGGTGACGTGCGAGGCCTGCGGCGGGGCCCGCTTCTCCCGCGAGACGCTCGAGGTGCGCTGGAAGGGGAAGAACGTCGCCGACCTGCTGGGCATGGAGATCGGCGAGGCCCGGGCGCTGTTCGCCGACGCCCCCGACATCGCCCGCAAGCTCGGCACGCTGTGCGACGTGGGGCTCGATTACCTCCATCTCGGCCAGCCCTCCCCCACGCTCTCCGGCGGGGAGGCGCAGCGCGTCAAGCT
>CAISKG010000033.1 GCA_903885855.1 uncultured Planctomycetaceae bacterium | reverse complement strand
GGGAGGCGCCGAGGAGGAGATCCGGGCCATGCTCGGCGCCTATCTGGCCGACTGGAACCGCCACGACCCCGCGGCGCTCGCCGCGCACTGGAGCGGATCGGCGGAGAGCGTGGATCTCGTCAGCGGCGACGTCACGCGCGGCCGGGCCGCGGTGGAGGAGGTGTTCGACGCCCTGTTCCGCGCCGACGGCGCGGCGGCCTTCGACCTCGACGTCGAGTCGATCCGCATGGTGCGCCACGACGTGGCCCTGGTCGACGCCGTGTCGACGATCGACGCCGGCGGCGCGGCCTCCCGCAGCCGGCTGTCGGCGGTGGTGACGCGCGAGCCGGCGGGCTGGAAGATCGCCAGCGTCCGCGAGACGCCCCTCGACAGCGGCGCCGACCCCGCGCCCGCCTCGCCCTCGCTCGAGGCCCTCGACTGGCTGGTGGGGGAGTGGGAGGACGCCGGCGACGGCGTCACCGCCCACACGCGCTGCTTCTGGAGCACCGGGCACGCGTTCCTCATCCGCTGCCACACCGTCTCCTACGACGCCCCGGCGCCGCGCCCCGCCGAGACCGCGCAGGGCATCCCCGGCCTCCTTCCCGCGGGGCGTGCCACCGACCGCGAGGTGACCGAGATCATCGGCTGGGATCCGGAGACGGCCGCGATCCGCTCCTGGGTGTTCACCTCCGAGGGGCGCTTCGCCGAGGGCACCTGGGCCCGGCGCGGCCAGCGCTGGCTGGTGGCGATGGAGGGGCGCGGGGCCGACCGCGGCACGGCGTGCACCGCCACGCTCGAGCGCATCGGCACCGACGAGCTGGCCTACCGCTGCACCGGCGACACCCTCGCCGACGCCCTCCCCCCGGCCTGCGACTTCTCGCGCACCGGCCGCGACCCCACCGCCCCCTGACGCCGCGGCGTCAGCGCGTGGTGGAGGAGCGCGAGCGGGCCACCGGCAGCGGCTGGACGACGTACACCTTCGGGTCGTCCACCACCCAGGGCGTGCTCCAGGTCTTGCCGTCGTCGCGCGTGCAGACGTTGAAGAAGAAGGTCTTGAACGTCTCCACCCGGTAGTTGTAGGGGAACTGCGAGGTGACGTAGTCGTCGGCGGTGAGGTCGTCGACTCCCGGGCTGGCGTAGTAGTGCACCTGGCCGTCGGGGGTGAACGACATCCCCAGCGTCCACCAGCCCAGTTCCTCCACCTGCGGCCCGCGGAAATCGCCGCCGTTGCGGCTGCCGCGGATCTTGATGTAGACGCCGTCCTTCTGGGCCTTCGACTCGGCGGCCGTCTCGTAGCAGACGAAGAACCCCGGCCAATACTCCTCCAGGCCGAAGCGCCCCTTGTCGGGATGGTCGTCGCCGGTGATCACGGCATGGGTGAAGCAGCCCGCCCGGAACCCGAAGGAGGGGCCGCCGCGCTTCTCCCACTGCTCCAGCGGCGGCATGTAGACCCGCACCACGACGCTCGGGGAATAGCCGGCGCGGATCCCGGTGCCGAAGTTCCGCTGCATGTTGTAGATCAGGTCGTCCTGCTCCATCGAGTAGCTCGAACGCCCGGGGATCCCCGCGTTGAGCGTGGCGATGAGGAGCCCGTGCTCGCTCCCCTCGAGGCCCGGCGCCGGGAGCTCCACGCGCTTCACGACGTCGGGCGTGCCGCGCTTCATCCCCTCGAACCATTTCCCGTTGACCGACCGGCCCACCGGCTCGCGGACGCGCTTGTCCTGCTCCTCGGAGCTCTTGGGGTGGCGGTAGTTCCAGGTCCACTTCTCGTCCTCGAAGTCGTCGCCGATCGTGGCCACGACGGTGCCCGTGCCGGGCACGAAGGGGACGTCGGTGGCGACCGGCGGGGGCCCGTTGGAGGCACGCGGCTGCGGAAGCCGGAAGAGGCGGCGGAGGCCCTGGGCCGAGGCCTGGCCCGCCCCGCCGATCGCCATCCCGATCGCCACCGCCACCACCACCGTCCCGCGCCACGTGCGCCGCATGTCGCTGGCTCCTTCCACGATCGCTCCTTCCGCCCCTCCACCGAGACGGCTCCAGAGCGGTCCATCGGCCCCGGGGCGTCGCGGAGTCGATGCCGTCCCCCGCCGCCGTCGCCGATCCCGCCGGTCCCCCAGGGCGCCGGGCCGGCCCGGTTTCCCCGACCGGCGGAGAGCCCCCCGGTCGAACGAGCCTCCGCGGCCGCGCACGGGCCACAGCGCCGGAAACGGCGTGGACGAATCCCTCTGGCGGCCCCGCCCACCGACGGCCTACACACCCTCCCCCGACCCCGGCGGCCCATCCGATGAAGCGCCCCCGCATGCACCATCACTCCGCCCCGGCGCGACAGCGGTCGCGCTCTCGGGCGCTGGTCCCATGCCTCGCCCTGCTCGGGTCCGGCGCGCCGTGCGCCCACGCCTTCCAGCCCCCCCGATCGATCATCCAGCCTGCGGGCGAACTGGCGACCGCGGCCGCCACCGGACCGGCGGCGGGCCTGGTCACCTCGCGCTCGCCCGACGTGCTCGGCGAGCAACTCGGGCTCCCCCCGGGGAACCGGCCTGGTCGTCGATGCCGCCGCCCCCGATTCCGCCGCGGCCCGCATGGGGCTGCGCCGCAACGACGTGCTCGTGTCGCTCGACGGGCAGCCGCTGGGCACGCCCGAGCAGCTCCTCGCGCTCGTGGCGGCGGCCGGGCCCGACGCGCCCCTCGTCCTCGACGTGCGCCGCGGGGGGAAGCCGCTTGCGATCGCACTGAGGACGCCGGCCGCACGCGCGCCTGCCGTCACCGAGATCGAGGCGATCGTGCCGCTCGTCGCGGCCGCGGCCCCTGCCGCCGTCACCTCGCCGGTCGCCCCACCGGCCACGCCGCCGGCCGCCCCACCAGCCGCCCCGCCGGCTCCGCCCCCG
>CAISKG010000032.1 GCA_903885855.1 uncultured Planctomycetaceae bacterium | reverse complement strand
CGGCCTCACCCCCGCGCAGCTCTCCGCCTTCCGTGCCGACGACGGCCAGGCGGGATGCTTCATGGGGATCGCCATGACGCTCGTCCTCCTCTTCGGCCTGGCGATGGCCGGCGTCACGCTCTGGTTCGCGGTCGGGGCCGGCTCCGGCGACGATCCCGACGCCGGCAGCGCGACGACCGAGCCGATGGAAGGCCCCGCGACGCCCCGGTAGCGTGCCTGGGATGGCGCGCGGCGCCGCCGGACGCCCGCGTCGCGCCTCCGCCGAGGCCCGACGCCCCGGCAGGAAAAGGTCGCGGCCGACTTTTTCCACGGTCGGGCGGAGAGGTAGACTCCCGCGCCGGGGGAGAGCGCCGGCGCCGGTTCCGCGCGTCCCCGCCCGCTTCCGAGAGGTGCCCCATGCCCCGCCTTCCCCGATCGGCCTCCCTCCTCCTTCTCGCCGCCTGCCTCGCGGGCGCGGGCCTCCGCGCGGAGGAGGGCGGCGTGCCCGACCTCCTCCCCACGCTCGGGTCGATCGAGCGGCTCGACCCGCGCTTCGACCAGCTCGTGCCCAAGGACGCCGTGATCGAGGTCCTCGCCAGCGGATTCGAGTGGGCCGAGGGGCCGGTGTGGGTGAAGAAGGACGGTGCGGTGCTCTTCAGCGACATCCCGCGCAACCGCGTCAATCGCTGGAAGGAGGGAGAGGGCCTGAGCGTGTTCCTGGAGCCGGCGGGCTTCACCGGCCCCGGCGCCTACGGCAACGAGCGCGGCAGCAACGGCCTCACGCTCGACCGGCAGGGCAACCTCATCTCCTGCGAGCACGGCGACCGTCGCGTGAGCCGGCTCACGCCCGGCGGCGGCAAGCGCACCGTGGCCGACAACTACCGCGGCAAGCGCTTCAACAGCCCCAACGACTGCACCGTCCACTCCTCCGGTGCGATCTACTTCACCGATCCCCCCTACGGCCTGCCGAAGCAGTACGACGACGAGCGCCGCGAGCTCGATTTCTGCGGCGTCTACCGGGTGACCCCCGACGGCACCGTGACGCTCCTGTGCGACACGATGACGCGCCCCAACGGCATCTGCCTCTCCCCCGACGAGAAGAAGCTCTACGTCGCCCAGTCCGATCCGCAGGCGCCGATCTGGAAGGTGTTCGAGGTCAAGGCCGACGGTACGCTCGACGCCGGAAAGACGTTCTTCGACGGCACGAAGCTCTTCGCCGAGCGCAAGAAGGGGCTGCCCGACGGGCTCAAGGTCGACGCCAAGGGCAACGTCTTCGCCACCGGGCCCGGCGGCGTGCTCGTCATCGCCCCCGACGGCACCCACCTGGGCACGATCCTCACCGGCCAGGCCACCGCCAACTGCGGTTTCGGCGACGACGGCCGGACGCTCTACATGACCGCCGATTCGCACCTCTGCCGCGTGCGGCTCTCCACCACCGGCCCGCTGCCCGGCCCCTGACGCGCCGCCTCACGCGGCCGCCGCGGCGCTACGGCCCCGCCGCCCCGGCGCCCCAGGTGAAGAGGCGCAGCCGGTTGCCGTCGGGGTCGCGGGTCAGGAGTTCCGCGAAGCCCTCGGGGTTCGGCGGCCGCCGCGTCACGTCGGCGCCGGCCGCGGCGAGCCGGGCCGCCGCGGCGTCGAGGTCGGCCACCTCGATCGCCAGCCCGATCCGCTCCCCCGCCGGGCCCGGATCGGGCCGGGAGACGATCGCGATCCGGCCGCGCGCATCGCCCAGGAGCGCGTAGCCGTCGTCGCTGACGCGCAGCAGGACGCGCAATCCCAGCACCTCGCGATACCACGCCACGAGCGCCTCCCAGGCGGCGGTGCGGACCTCCGCCGCGAAGAACTCGGCGGCCGGGCCGGACGGCGGCGGGGGAGGGTGCGGGGATGGCACGCGTCGGGCGCTCCGCGGATGGGATCGGGGGCGGCCTGCCCGGGGTGCCGGGCCGATGCCGCGGCCGTCACCATACCCGCTGGCCATCGGGGCGGCCCGGGCCCCTCGGTGGCGGCGGGGCCGCGACGCCCCGCCGGACGGACGCGGCAACTGCTCTTCCCGGTTTTCCGGCCGGGACCGACAATCCGCGGTCCGGCGATCGTTCCCCACCGCTCCCGAGTCCCCCCGTGCCACCCTCCTCCGACGACACTCCCGACACCCCCCCGCAGGCGCGCGGCGCGGCCGATGCCTCCGGGGTGGCGGCGGGCCTCGAGAAGGCGCGGCGCGAGAAACTCGCCCGGATCCAGGCCCTCGGGCACGACCCCTGGGGCAGTCGCTTCGACGGGGCCAGCCCGATCGCCGGGGTCCGAACCGCCGGCGAGGCCCTGCGCCGCCCCGAGGGGGAGCCGCCGGCCGAGGACGGTCCCACGGTGCGCGTGGCGGGGCGGATCATGCTCCTGCGCAGTGCCGGCAGCCTCGTCTTCCTCACGCTCGCCGACCGCACCGCGCGGATCCAGATCATGCTCGGCAAGAAGCAGGTCGGCCCCGACGCCTGGAAGCTCGTCGACTGCCTCGATCTGGGTGACATCGTCGGCGTCGACGGCCGGCTGGGCTACTCCAAGACCGGCGAGCTGACGGTCTTCGCGTCCGGGATCACGTTCCTCGCGAAGTCGATCGAGACGCCCCCGGACAAGTTCCACGGGCTGGTCGACCCGGAGCGCAAGCAGCGGATGCGCTACCTCGACCTGATCCACGGCGAGGGGGTGCGCGAGCGTTTCATCGCCCGCAGCCGGATCGTGGCCAGCGTCCGGCAGACGCTCGCCGACCGCGGCTTCATCGAGGTGGAGGGGCCCACGCTCCAGGACTCCGCCGGCGGGGCGGCGGCGCGTCCCTTCGCCACCCACCACAACGCCCTCGACATGCCGCTGGTGCTGCGGATCGCGCTGGAGCTGCACCTCAAGCGGCTTCTCGTGGGGGGGCTGGAGCGGGTCTTCGAGCTGGGACGCGTGTACCGCAACGAGGGGGTGAGCCCGCGCCACAACCCCGAATTCACCATGCTCGAGGTCTACGAGGCCTACGGCGACTACGCCACGATGATGGACCTCACCGAGGCCATCGTGCGGGGCGCCGCCGCCGCGGCCGGCACGCCGCCGGTGGTGCAGTGGATGGGGCACGCGATCGATCTCGCGGCCCCGTTCCGCCGCGTGCGCTACGACGACCTCCTCCGCGAGGTGACCGGCTGCGATCCCCACGATGTGGCGAACGTGGCGGCCGCGGCCGCGGCACGCGGCATCGACACCGCCGGGCGCCACCCGGACGTCGTCAAGAGCGACCTCTTCGAGGCCACCTGCGAGGCGACCCTCTCCGCGCCGACGTTCGTGCTCGACTACCCGGCCGCCATCTGCCCGCTCACCAAGCGCCAGCCGGGCAACCCCGCCGTCGCCGAGCGCTTCGAGCTGTACGTGGCCGGCATGGAACTGGCCAACGCCTACACCGAGCTCAACGACCCCGACCTCCAGGAGGAGCTGTTCCGCACGCAGCTGGCGGGACTGGCGGCGGAGGAGTCGATGGCGCGGATGGACACCGACTTCATCCGCGCCCTGCGCCACGGCATGCCGCCGGCGGGCGGCCTGGGGATCGGCATCGACCGGCTGGTGATGCTCCTCACGCAGTCGGCCAGCATCCGCGACGTGATCCTGTTCCCCATCCATCGCCCGCAGGCGGGGGGCTGACGCCGTGTACACCCTCCTCCTCTGCTGGCGCTATCTGCGGACGCGCTGGATCGCGCTGGCGAGCGTGGTCAGCGTGACGCTCGGCGTGGCGACGATGATCGTCGTCAACGCGGTGATGGCCGGCTTCGCGCACGAGATGCAGTCGCGGATCCACGGCATCCTCTCCGACATCGTCTTCGAGAGCCATTCGCTCTCCGGGTTCCAGGATCCTGCCTGGCACATGGCGGAGCTGCACCGCGCCGGCGGCGACGACATCGAGGGGATGACGCCCACGGTGGCCGTGCCGGCGATGCTCAACTTCCAGGTCCGCGGGCAGTGGGTGACGCGGCAGGTGATGCTCATCGGCATCGACGAGGCGACCCACGCGCAGGTCAGCGACTTCGGCCGCTACCTGCAGCATCCGGAGAACCGCAGCCAGCTCTCCTTCGCGCTGCGGGAGGGGGGCTACGACACCTCCGACAGCCAGGCCGAGGGGGTGCGCGCCGAGACGCGCCCCGCCCTCGAGGGGGCCGGCTGGCCCCACCGCCGCATGCGCGTGGAGCGCGAGCGCGCCTGGCGGGCGCGCCAGGCGGAGCTCGAGGCCGCCGGCCACTCCGCCGGCGGGCCGCGCGGCACCGGCCCGGTGCGCCCCGTCGACCACCAGGTGGACGCGGCGCTGGCGGACTCGCCCGCCGCG
>CAISKG010000031.1 GCA_903885855.1 uncultured Planctomycetaceae bacterium | reverse complement strand
GGCGTGTGGCTCCGTAGCCAAGTGGCTAAGGCAGCGGATTGCAAATCCGCCATCGTCGGTTCGACTCCGACCGGAGCCTCTTCGACTTCGACCCCTGCGTGTCCCCGGCCTTCCCGGGGTTCGCAGGGGTTTTTTGTTGCGCGCGGGGCCGTGGAGGGCAGGGGGCACCGGCACGGAGGCCGTGATCTCCCGTCCGGCACTCCCCGGGGCGTCGGGGTGGCGTCATTCGCCCCCCTCCGGAAACCGCTCCGGCAGACGTCTGTCGGTGCCGGTCGGGCCCGGGGAACTTCTCGGGGCGGGGCTCCACCCCCGCGGAGCGTGCGTCCGCGACTGTCTCTCCCGCTCGGGACGAATCCGACTCCCGGTCGCCCGGCAGGAACGATGCCTGGTCGCGACGCCCGCGCCGAACAGGCGCGTTCAGTCCTTGGCACTCGCCTCGTCGAGCTTCGCCGAAATGTCGGTGAGGAGTTGGTGGATCGCGAACAGGCAGCGGAAGAGACCCCAGACCAACAGGAGCGACACCAAGCTGGCGACGCCGAAGGCGAGCACGCCCTCCGCCGCTTTCGCCTCAAACGGATTGTCGGATGTCAAATGCGCGATGCCGACGACGATCCAGATGATGCTTCCCAGCAGCGCCAGGGCGTTCACGATCCCGACGCCGATCTCGACGCCCCGCACACTCCCCCGGCGGGCAGAGATCCTCACGTTTCGCTCCCGGTCGTAGGCCTTCTTCTCGGCGATCTTGCGTCTGACGATCGACCGCTCCACCTCCGCCAATCGCTGCCGCTCGGCCTCGGCGGCGATCTCCCTCTCCTCGGCGAGCAGCCTGCGCTGTTCCGCGACCCGCTGTTTCTCCGCCTCCTTGCGCTCGAGGGCGGCCTTGTGGGTTCGGTATTCGGTCTGCACCGCCGTGCCGAAGACGAAGGCCGCGTTGCAGTTGGGGCAGGTTTCCGTGCCGAGGAGCGTGTCGTCGAGCGACACGAGCGGCGCGCGGCACGCGGGGCAGTTGTAGTCGGCCTGATAGGCCCCCTTCCGATTCCTGGAAGCCTTCACCATCTCCACCACGCGCTGCTTGCTCGGCTGCTTCGTCTCGTCCGCTGCCATGGGATTCCCTCCTCGTGTTCGCGGCGTGCCAAGCCCTCCATGGTCTTGGAGCGCTCCCTCCGGCGGAAGGGGCTGATCCCGCGCTATGACACGCTCTGCGCCGAGCGATCGGCGCTGGAGAAAATGCCCCTTTTCGATCTGCGGACCAAACCTGTCCACCCCTGCGGATAGCCCTGCGACGGTCGGCAGCCAGCGGGTCGGCCCGATCGATCACGGCCCGGCCGGCCTTCGCTTCCGGCGCACGAGCGCCCGCGGGCGCGGCGGCCGCGCGATTCGATCGCGCGTGAGCCCCCTTCGGGGGAGGGCCACGGGAGAGGGGAGCGGCGGCGGGATCCCCCTGCCGCCGTCACGGTGGCGATCGCCGTGCGTATCGCCGTGGTGTCGTGGTGCCTGCCCCGTCATTCCCGATGGGGCGACGTGGACCCCGCCGCGATGCGCCGCGGACCATCGCCCTCACGCGTTCGCCCTTCGAGACGATCGTGGACGACCTTTCTCCGGTCGCTCCGCGTTCCCAACCAGGAGACCGACATGGTGCCCCCACTCCGCCGACTCGATGTCTACGGCTACGCCGTCATGTACAAGCTCGATTCGTCCGCGGACACGTGGACGGTGGATCCCGACGACGAGTACCGCCACCTTCCCGCCCACTACCTCTCGATGGACGAGGCGCTCGACCGCGTGGCGTTTCTCAAGTCCAGGGGCATCCCTGCCCGTGTCGCGGCACTCGTGGCCGAGCCCACCGACACCGCGGACGAGTTCGAGGCCAACCGCATCGGGGAAGACGAATGATCGTTCGCGGGACATGCCGGCGGAACCGAGGCGATCGCCGGCCACGATCGCCGTGGCACACCCAGGCGCTCGTCGAGGCGGGTGCCGAGGAGTCGTCGGCGGTCGGTCGGGGGCGATCAGCCCGGCCGCTCGCGGGTCGCGAGTTGCTCGGGGAGCTGGAACACGAACACCGCCTCGTCGGATTCCGGCGCGATGTCGTGCAGCACGCCCGTCGGCCGCTGGCCGACCGCCGCACCGAGCGCGTCGAGCAGCTCGGCACGGGCGCACCGCATCAATTGATCCCGCGTCTTCCGCACCGTCTCGCAGCCCCCCTGCGACGCGCCGGAGAGTGTCACGAGCCGCTCCTCCGCCGTCGTGAGCACCCCCTGGAGGTGGACGAACAACTGATCGAGCCGCAACGTCACGCTCACGTGCCGCGGACCGCGCCCGATCAATTCCCGATGCATCCGCGTGATCGCGCTCGAGACCGCGGCCTCCACCTCGCCGTGAGTCCTCGTGCCATTCGGACACGCGGCACGTAGGACGGCGTCGGGCCGGCGCCGCCCCGGGTCGGTGCGGAGGGCCATCCGCTATACTCTTCGACGCGGGGCCATACCCTGCGGCGTCCCTCGCGGAGAACCTGCCATGTCCCTCGTCCACCCGTATCTCCCGGCATGCCGGATGCCGTCGGTGCCGCGGATCGCGCGACGGCTGCGGATCGGTGCGGTCGCCCTGGCGATCCTCCTCGCCTGCCACTCGATCGCCGCCGCCCAGTCGCCCGCCTACACCACCCGTCCCCGCTCCAACGGCGGCCGCGCGGCCGGCTTCGGCGCGGTCTCCCCGGGCCGTGGAACGTCGCGGCCTGCCACCGGCGGCGGCGCGGCGGCGCCGCGGGCCGGCGCACCCCGACCCTCGATCGGCAGCACCGCGCCCTCCGCGCCCCTCAAGGGCGGCTCCTCGGCGCGTTCCTCCACGCCGCGGGCCAGCGGGCCCGGCATGCAGGTGCTCTCGGCCGAACAACTCAAGTCGGGCAAGGGCCAGCCGGTGGGCGTGGGCGGCCGGCGCTGACGTCGGCCACCCGGCAGGGGCACGGAGCCGTCGGCACCGCGGCGGTCACGCCGAGGGCGGGCCCGAACGGCGCTCCATCCGCGCCGCCACGAAGCGCTGGATGATCGGGCTCCAGGTCCAATCGACCATCGAGCCCAGCGCCGTGCCGATCAGGCACCCCATCACCCAGCCCACCACCGGCGACCGGGCCGACTCGCCCCAGAAGCGGGCCGACGGCACGGCCACGCCCGCCCCGACCACGATGGACGCCAGCGTCACGAGGATCCGGACCAGCGCCATGGGAGGCTCCCAGGGAAGGGCGGCGGAGGCCGGCGGAGGGCACCGCCGGCCGTGAGGAGCAGCATGCTATCCTGCCCGACCGCCCGCCGCACCCCCCGGGACGCCGCCATGCCGCTGCCGCACGCCGATCTCCTCCGCCTCAAGCGCTGGAACACCCCCACGATCTACAACGGCTGGGAACAGATCACCCGCCACGACATCGCCGCCGCCGGCTTCAACCTCGAGGAGACCCGCGACTTCATGCCCCAGATGGGGCCGATGGTGGGCACGGCCGTGACGCTCGTCGTGGAGCCGTCGCAGGCCTCCCACCGGGCCCGGGCCGGCGCCTGGAGCGACTACCGCCGGTCGGTGGCCGCGGTGCCGGGGCCGAAGATCGTCGTCGTCCAGGATCTCGACAAGCCGGCCGTGATCGGGTCGTTCTGGGGGGAGGTGAGCGCCAACACCCACCGGGCCCTGGGGTGCGTCGGCACGATCACCGACGGGGCCATCCGCGACCTCGACGAGATGACCAACGCCGGTTTCAAGGCGCTGGCGCGGCGCTTGTGCGTGGGCCACGCGCACGTCGTGCCGGTGCGCTGGGGGGAGGAGGTGAGCGTCTTCGGTCGCACCGTGCGCCCCGGGCAGTTGATCCACGCCGACAAGCACGGCTTCCTCGTGGTTCCGGAGGAGGACGAGGCGAGGCTCCTCGAGGCGGCCGCGTTCATGGATGCCAACGAATGCGCCACCGTGATCGCCGCCGCCCGCAGCGCCGCGGGACTGCCGGTGGGGGACGTGCTCGCGCGGATGGACGACGCCGCGCGGCGCTTCGGTGACGCGGCGAAGCGCGAGTTCGGG
>CAISKG010000030.1 GCA_903885855.1 uncultured Planctomycetaceae bacterium | reverse complement strand
GTGCTGGCGGTGGGCTTCGTGGCCAACGCGGCGATCCGCGTGCCGCGCACGACGGCGGCGCCGGCGCCGACCGGCGCGGGCGCGGGCGTGGCCGGGGGAGCCCGTGGCGAGGGCGCGTCGCGGGCGTCGTCGTGGTGGCTCGCGGCGGCGTTCTGGCTCCTGGTCACGCTGCCGCTGGCGTGGGGCGTGTGGGAGACGCTCCGCCAGACCGCGGCGCTCTTCGGGTGAGCGATCGGCGGCCGGCTCTCCGGGGAGCGCGTCATCCCTGCCCGGGCCGGCAGGTCACTCCGGCGACGGCCCGCCCGCTGTCTGCGGGGATCGTCATCCACGGCCTTCGTCCGCGCATCAGCCCCCTGGAGCGCCGCGGTCGTTCCGGCGCGTGGGCCGCCCCATCGGTCGGCGGATCCCCTCCTCCATGGCCTGCAAGGTGGCCTGAGCGATCTCCTTCGCGGCGCGGACGTAGTCGCGGTGGGGGCGGAGCGATTCGTCGATCGCGGCCAGGGCGGCGCGGGCCCGCTCCATCCAGCCCTGGAAGCCCAGCGGCGCAGCCTTCCGGTGCCGGTAGAGCTGGGCCGCGTGGTAATAGGCCATCGCCTTGGCGGCCTTCAGCGGGGCGGCGGAGTTTTTCGTGACGAGCCCTTGGCAGTAGTCGAAGGCGGCCTCGATCTCGTCGGGCGTGATGCCAGAGAAGTCGACCGCCGCCTCGAGCTCGTCCGCCGTGGGCCGATCGGCGAGCCGGAAGACGTAACTGCAGGAATCGGGGATCTCGAAGACGGGATCGAAGCGGTGCCGCAGGCGGTGGTGCAGCAGATGGATCCACGGCGTGCCGTAGAAGATGAAATCCTGGTGGACGACGTGCGACCGCCCGGCGGCGAGGGCCGCGTAGAAGCACGTGACGACCGTGCCCGTGGTGGGGAACGACTTCATCAGGTCGACGACGAGCAGCTCGATCTCCCCGCCTGTCCAGGCTGTGTCGTCGGAGATCCGCTCCCGATGGGGCACGATCCATTCCCGCCAGGGGGCGGTGTTCGCCAGGAAGACGTCGTAGAAGTCGCTTCCCGTCGGCACCTGCTCCAGCGGCTCTCCGGGGATCGCATCCCACGACTTGATGAATTGGTCGTAGGCGTGCACCTTGCGGCCCTGCGCGCGTGCATTCCGCGAGAGGCCGTCGGCCAGCGCGATCGTCGAGCTGCCCGACATGCAGCCCAGATCGACGACGTCGCCGCTGCCCTCGAAGGCGTGGCGTGTGAACCAGGTGTTGAAGCGCCGTTCGTTCGGCCAGGTCCAGCCCTTGACGGATTGCACGGCGCTGGAGTCGGCATCGGCGGCGAAGCGTTCGTAGTCGAGCGCTGGTGTCGGCATGGGGCGGCGGAATCAGGTGTGTGGGGGAGGATGAGACGGGGGTGCGTCGATCGGCAACGCGGCCGATCGCGGGGGCGTGCGAATCACCGCACCATACGGCGTGCAGGCACGTGCGAAAAGCCGACGGGGCGGCCGGTCGTGGGCCAGCGACCGCCGGCACGACGTGGTCGTATGCTGAACCGGCTCCCGCTCCCGTCGCGCGGCCCCTTCCATGCACATTCCCTCCGTTGCCGATCGATGGCTGCCGGCATCCCGGCACCCGCACCGGCACCGGCACCGGCACCGGCACCGGCACCGGCACCGGCACCGGCGCGGGAGCGGCCTGTGGCTCGTCGTCGTCGGCATCGGCGCGGCGGGGCTCGCGGCGTGTGGACGGTCGACGCCCGTCGATCCGCGCGACCTGC
>CAISKG010000029.1 GCA_903885855.1 uncultured Planctomycetaceae bacterium | reverse complement strand
GCAGGCTGTGGACACAGCGACCCGCCGCTGGATGCGGCGGCGAACACCCCTGAAAAACCTCGACTTTTCCCGGGGAGTCCTCAGTGGAAAAGGTCAGGGATGACTTTTTCCAAGGGGCAGCTCGCGTCACACTGCGCAGCGTCCGCCGACCCTGTCGCGGCTCCCCGTGACGATTCCGGCGAGTCTGCCGGAGGGTGGGGTCGTCCGGAAGCCACTCCCGGTCGCGGTTCGATGGAACCTGGGCGGGCCGCTGGGGCGGCGCGCCGCACGGGGGAGGGGGCATGGCGCGACGTCGGACGTGGGCCGGATGGGCGGGGCTTGTGATCGCGGTACTTCCGGCCAGCCCGGCCCCCGGCCAAGCGGGCTTCGGCGGTCTCGACTTTTCCGGGTTCTCGGCCTTCGGCTCGAGTTCCGGGGCGGGGGTCGGTGCCGGCGCCGGCGTGGCGCTCGGGCCCCGCCAGGACGCACGCCGCACGCCGCCGGCGCCGGCCGCGGTGCCCTCACCACCGCCCGACGCCCTCCCCGCCGCCGCTCCCCCGCCCGATCCGGTGCTCGACACGCCGCTCCTGGGATCGCCGCTGCTGGTGCCCGATTCACTCGCCGCCCCGCGCGACGATTCCGCCAGGATCCCGGCGCCCGCGCCGCAGGCGCCCGCCGCCCCCGCGCCGCCGGGGTACGGCTCGGAGGCGCTCGGATACGGACCGCCGGTGCCCGCCGCGCCCCCTCCTGCCGCCGTCGCGGGCCCCCGGTTCGGGGATCCCCGCGGCGCGGCGCCGCTCGACGCCGTCGTGCCGGCCGTGCCCGCCCCGGCCTTCGACGACGATCTGCCGCCGCCGCTGCCGCGGCTGCCCGACGGCCCCGACCGGCGCACGTATCTCTCGGGGATTCTCGGGGCTGACTTCGGCACGCTCGAGGTGGGGCAGGGGCCCAACGCGTCGGCGCCCCTGTTCACCGCCGGCGGCGCGGCGGGGATGGCCTTCGAGCGCGAGACGGGGTGGTTCCGCGGCGAGTTCGAGGCGCGCTACCGCGACCCCGTGGCGGAGACCTTCGCCGGCCCGGTCCTCGGCGAGGTGAGCGTCTCGGCGAGCGACGGCTGGTCGACGATGGTGAACGGCTGGCGCGACTTCGAGATCACCGACCGGGTGGGTGCCTATCTCGGCGGCGGCATCGGCGGCGCCGGCTACCGCGTCGTCTTCGACGGCGAGTACGCGGCGCTCGGGGCGAGGATGTCGGGCAGCACCCGGCTCGTGGGCTTCGCCTGGCAGGCGGGGACGGGCGCCACGTGGCTGGTCAACGACCGCCTCGCCCTCGATCTCGGCTACCGGTTCCTCGCCGTGGAGGGGGGCAACGCCCAGATCATCGTCGACGCCCCGCCGATCTCCTTCAGCGACGCCGTCGGCACGCGCTACGGCGCGAGCGAGTTGCTCTTCACGGTCCGTGTCTTCGAGCCCTTCCGCGGGCGGCGCGACTGATGCCACTGATCCTCACCACGCTCGTGGCGATCGGCGTCCAGGCGGCGGCGCTGCTGCTGCGCCGCGGCGGGAAGGTGGCCGCCGGCACGGAGGCGCGGGCCGCGCGAGCGCGACGACGCAGGGGAAGGAGCGCGTCGTCCCCCGGCGCGCCCGACGCGCCGCGGAAGGGGCGGGCCGCCTGAGCGTCAGTGGCGGCCGCGCACGCCGTCGACGAGGCGCTCGATCCCCAGCGGATTCCCCTCGGCGAGCGCCGGCGGCAGGAGGTGCGGGGGCAGGTCCTGCAGGCACACGGGGCGCACGAAGCGCTCGAGGGCCGCGCTCCCCACGCTCGTGAAGCGGGCGTCGGACGTGGCCGGCGGCGGGCCGCCGTGGTGCATGGCGTGGCACACCTCCACGCCGGTGGGATAGCCGTTGACGATCACGCGCCCCGCCCGGCCGGCGAGCAGCTCGAGCAGGTCGGCGGATCCGTCGAGATCGGCGGCGCTGCCATGGACGGTGGCGGTCAGCTGCCCCGAGAGCCCGGCGGCGACGGCGTGCAGTTCGCGGGCGTCGCACGCGGCCACGAGGAGGCTCATCGGCCCGAAGACCTCGTCGGCGCAGCGGCCGTGGGCCAGGAACGTCGCCGCGTCGGTCTCGGCGAGGACCGCGCCGGCCTGCGTGCAGGCGGCGTCGGCGCCGTCGACATGCGACAGCAGGCGCACCCCGGGCACCGCCAGGAGCGCGTCGCGGTGGTGATCGAACTCGGCGAGGATTTCGTCGCCGAGCATCGACGCCGGCGGCGTGGCCGCCACGGCGGCCGCGAGGAGCCCGCGGAAGCGGGCCAGATCGGGCCCCTCGATCGCCACCAGGAGCCCCGGCTTGGTGCAGAACTGCCCCACGCCCAGGGTCATCGACGCCCGGAAGCCCTCGGCGATCGCGGCGGCCCGCTCGGCGAGCGCACCGGGCAGCACGAAGACGGGATTGGAGCTGCTCATCTCGGCGAACACCGGAATCGGCTCGGGGCGGGCCGCCGCCGCGGCCCCCAGCGCCCTGCCGCCGGCGCGCGAGCCGGTGAAGCCGACGGCGCGCACGCGCGGATCCCGCACCAGCTGCACCCCCACCACGCTCCCCTCGCCGTGGAGCATGGAGAACACGCCCGGATGGACGCCGCAACGCTCGATCGCCCGCCGCACGGCGCCGGCGACGAGCTCGGAGGTGCCCGGATGCCCGCGATGCGCCTTGACGATCACCGGATTGCCGGTGCACAGGGCGCTGGCGGTATCGCCGCCGGCCACGGAGAAGGCGAGGGGAAAATTGCTCGACCCGAAGACGACGACCGGCCCGATCGGGAGGAGCATCCGGCGGATGTCGGGGCGGGGGAGGGGCTGGCGGTCGGGCTGGGCGCGGTCGATCCGTGCGTCGACCCACGAGCCCTCGCGGGCCACGGCGGCGAAGAGGCGCAGCTGGCCGGCGGTGCGGCCGCGCTCGGCCACGATCCGCGCCTCCGGCAGGGCGGTCTCGGCGCAGGCGCGCCGCACGAGGTCGTCGCCGAGGGCCACGATCTCGTCCGCGATCGCCTCGAGGAGCAGCGCCCGCTCCTCGCCCGTGGCGCGTGCCAGCGGCCCGGCGGCGGCCGCGGCCGCTTCGGCCGCCTCCTCGGCGTCGACCGGCCGGGCCATGTGGAAGCGCCCCTCGAGGGGCGTGCCGTCGGCCGGCGTGGCGACGGAGAAGGTGCGGCCGCTCTTGCGCAGCGCCGCGCCGACGAAATTCAGGCCGTGGAGGGTCGCCATGGGGCACCTCGGGTGGTCAGACGGTGATCACGGTGTTCTCGAGCGTGCCGACGCCGTCGACGCGGATCGTCACCCGGTCGCCGGGGAGGAGCGTGAACGACTCGTCGGGCACGATGCCGGTGCCCGTGAGGAGGACGACGCCGTGGGGGAAACGCTGGCTGCGCCACAGCCACGCGGCGAGCTCGTCGAAGCGGCGCTTGATCTGGTCGACGCGGGTCTCGCCCTCGAACACCGTCTCCCCGCCGCGGGCGATCGCGATCGCGATCGTCCAGCGCCGGATGAGGGCCTCGTCGGTCTCGAGCGCCACCCAGGGGCCCAGGGCGCAGGAGCGGTCGTAGGTCTTGGCCTGGGGGAGGTAGAGGAGGTTCTCCCCCTCGATGTCGCGCGAGCTCATGTCGTTGCCCACGGCGCAGCCGACGATGGCGCCGCGGCCGTTCATCACGAGGGCGAGTTCCGGCTCGGGCACGTTCCAGCGGGCGTCGGAGCGGATGCCGACGGCGTCGCCCGTGCCGACGACCTTGTCGGCGATGCTCTTGAAGAAGATCTCCGGACGGTCGGCGTCGTAGACCCGGTCGTAGGCCGAGGCGCTGAAATCCGATTCCTCCATCCGCGCGGTCTTGCTGCGGAGATAGGTGACGCCCGCCGCCCACACCTCCTGCATCTCCACCGGAGGGAGCAGGTGGACGTCCGCCAGCGCCAGCGTCGGCACCGCCGGCAGGAGCGCCGCCACCGCGGCGGCCGGGTCGGGCCCGTCGAGGAGGCGGTCGAGCGAGTCGACGCCCGCGGCGGTGAGGTCGGCGATCGTGGCATCCCCGAGCGCCGCCCCGACGCGCGCCATGCCCCCCGCCGCCGGCACGAAGCGGCACACGAGCGGGCGCGAGGTGCCCGGCTGGCTCGTGGGCCGGGCGGCCGCGCGGTCGGCTGGCATCGGTGTGTCTCGGGGTGGAGGGGGCGGAGGCGAGGCGGGATTGTCCTTCCCGCCGGTGCCGCTTGGCAAGCGTGCCGGGGCTTTCGCCGGTGCGGCGGTCCGGGTACGGTGGGGCGGCGTCGCAGGGCGACGTTCGCGGGACGCCGGGGGGACCATGCTCCATGGGTGAGGCATCGCAGCACGCGCCGCGCGCCGGCCGCGCCACGCCGCGCCGCCGGCTCCTCGCCACGGCGGCCGCCGCGGCATCGGCCTGGCGATTCACGATCGTGCCGCGGCATGTGCTCGGCGGCGAGGGGCACGTACCGCCGAGCGAGCGCGTGGCGCTCGGCGGCATCGGCGTCGGCGGGATGGGCGGCGGCGACGTCGGCACCATGGCGAGGCTCGGCGCCGAGATCGTGGCCCTGTGCGACGTCGATCTCGAGCGTGCGCGGGGCACCTTCGAGGCCTTCCCGAAGGCCCGCCGCTACCGCGACTTCCGCGAGATGATCGCCGCCGAGGGGGATCGTCTCGACGCCTGCACCGTGAGCACGCCCGACCACACCCATGCCGTCGCCGCCATGGCGGCCGTGCAGGCGGGGAAGCACGTCTACGTCCAGAAGCCGCTGACGCACACCCTCCGCGAGGCCCGCACGCTCACCGAGGCGGCGCGCGAGGCGGGCATCGTCACGCAGATGGGCAACCAGGGCCACGCCACCGACGGCGCCCGGCGCACCGTGGAGTGGATCCGATCGGGCCTCATCGGCGAGGTGCGCGAGGTGCACGCCTGGTCCGATCGGGCCGGACGGCTGTGGAAGCAGGGGATCCGCCGCCCGGCCGACACGCCGCCGGTGCCCGACACGCTCGACTGGCCGCTGTGGCTCGGGCCGGTGGCGTTCCGGCCGTATCACCCTGCCTACTGCCCCCATGCGTGGCGCGGCTGGGTCGACTTCGGCACCGGGGCGCTCGGCGACATGGGCTGCCACATCGTCGACCATCCGATGTGGGCCCTCGGCCTCGGTTCGCCGCACACGGTGGAGAGCCGGATCACGCTCGACGGCGCGTACCTCGAGGGGGAGACGCGCAACTTCGACTCCTTCCCGATCGCGGCCATCGTGACCTACGACTTCCCGGCGCGCGAGCTCGACGGGAAGCACTTCCCGCCGGTGCGGATGACCTGGTACGAGGGGGGGCTCATGCCGCCGACGCCCGCCGAGTTGGCCCCGGAACAGAAGCTCCCCGACAACGGCGTGCTCTACGTGGGCACCGCCGGTCACCTCTGGCACTCGTCGCACGGCGGGATGCCGAGCGTGTCGCCGGCGCTGGCCGAGGCCGCCAAGGCGATCCCCGCGACGCTCGCCCGCTCCCCCGGCCACTACGAGGAGTGGATCCTCGCCTGCCGCGGCAAGGGGGCGACGGAGTCCAACTTCGGCGTCTCGGGCCCCCTCACCGAGACGGTGCTCCTGGGCGTGCTGGCGATGCGCGCCCCGGGGCAGCGGATCCACTGGGACGGCCCGGGCCTGCGCGTGACGAACATCCCCGCCCTCAACGATCATCTCCACATCGACTATGCCCCCGGCTGGTCGCTCGGGTGACCCATGCGAAATCTGCTCGTCGCCCTGGCGTCGGCCGCGCTTCCGCTCCTGGCCATGGCGGCCGACAACGAACTCACTCCCGACGAGCGGGAGGCCGGGTGGCGTCTCCTCTTCGACGGGACCACCACGAGCGGCTGGATGAGCCCGAAGGGGGCGGCTTTGCCGCAGTCGCACGTGCAGGATGGGGCGCTGAACCCGCATCCATGCGACTACATGCTGGTGTGGGGGAGCCGCTGGCGGACTACGAACTCGTGCTCGACTTCAAGCTCTCCCCGCGGTGCAACAGCGGGATCTTCGTCCGCACCTTCCCCCTGGAGCCGCGGCCCGGGAGAGACGTCGGCTTCAACGGACTGGAGGTCGCCCTCGACGACACGACGACCGCCGGGCTGCATGACACCGGCGCCATCTACGATCTGGTCGCCCCGCGCGAGAACCGGATGAAGCCCGCCGGGGAGTGGAACAACGCCCGGATCGTGTCGCGCGGCGGCCGGCTCGAGGTGTCGATCAACGGCGAGGTCGTGTCGGCGATCGACCTCGAGGCGTGGACCGAGCCGAACCGGCGGCCCGACGGGACGGCGCACAAGTTCGACGTCGCCTGGCGCGACCACCCGCGCACGGGTTACGTCGGCCTCCAGGACCACGGCGCCGACTGCTGGTTCAGGAACATCAAGCTCCGTGCGCTCCCCGCCGCGGCGGACGGTGCGGCACCCGGTGGGGAGGGAGGGCAGCGATGACGGCGATCGACGACCATGCCGACGCGGGCGCCGCGAACGCGCCAGGCTTTCCCGACGTCTCGGCGGGCGCCGGACGGGGAGGCGCGAAGCGCCCCAGCAACACGCGCTGGCTGGTGGTGGCCTTCGCCGTGTCGCTGGCGGTGCTGCAGTACGTCGACCGCGTCTGCATCTCGCAGGCCGGGCCGGTGATGCAGAAGGATCTCGGGCTCTCCGACAGCCAGATGGGGACGGTCTTCGCCGCCTTCACGCTCGCCTACGCGCTGTTCGAGATCCCCGGCGGATTCCTCGGCGACTGGATCGGGCCGCGGAAGGTGATCCTGCGGATCGTGCTGTGGTGGAGCTTCTTCACGGCGGCGACGGGCTGGGTGCGCAGCTTCTGGCCGCTCGTCGGCGTGCGTTTCCTCTTCGGCGCCGGCGAGGCGGGCTGCTTCCCCAACATCTCCAAGGCCTTCAAACGCTGGCTCCCCCCGCACGAGCGGCCCCAGGCGCAGGGCATCCTCTGGTTCTCGGCCCGCTGGGGGGGGGCGATCACGCCGCTGCTGCTCTATTCGCTCCTCCAGGTGGTGTCGTGGCGGACGGCCTTCCTCGTCTTCGGCCTCGTGGGCGTGGCCTGGGCGCTGCTGTTCAACTGGTGGTTTCGCGACGACCCGCGCACGCATCCGCAGGTCAACGCCGCCGAGGCGGCGCTCCTGCCGGTCGCGTCCGACGCCGGCGACGACCACAAGCACATCCCCTGGGGGCCGATGTTCTCGTCGTCGACCGCCTGGGCGCTCTTCGGGCAGTACTGGTGCATGAGCTATGCCTGGTACTTCTTCGTCACCTGGTTCCCCAAGTACCTCCTCGCGGCCCGCGGCTTCGACCTCAAGGCCTCGAGCGCGCTGTTGGCCGGGATGCCGCTGGCCCTCGGCGGCCTGGGGGCCTTCACGGCCGGCTGGATCACGCCGCCGCTGGTGCGGCGCTTCGGGCCCACCGTGGCCCGGCGCGGGATCGGCTTCGGGGCGATGGCCGCGGCCGGGGCCTTCTTCTACGCCTCGACCCGCGTGCAGGATCCCTACGCGGCGGTGTTCCTCATCTCGCTGGCGAGCTTCGCCATGGACCTCACGCTGCCGGGGTCGTGGACGACCTGCATGGACATCGGCGGCCGCGGCGTCGGGTCGCTCTCCGGGGCGATGAACATGATGGGCAACCTCGGCGGCGTGGTCTCGCCGTGGGTGGTGGGGGCGATCGTCGACACCAAGATCGACCGGACCGGCACCCTCCTCGGCGACCTCATCGCGCGCTACGGCGCCTGGGACCTCTCGATCATCATCACGTCGGTGATCTGCCTCCTCGGGGCCTGCTGCTGGCTCGTCGTCGATCCGGTGACGCCGCTGGATCTGGGCGATCCCGAGCATGCGGCGCGGGACGGCGGGCGGGAGTCGCAGCCGTCATGAACCCCCCTGCCGGCGCCGCCGGGGATCCGCACGGTCCGGTGGCCGCCGACGTCTACGACGTGGCCACGGCGGCGGCCGGCCCGGAGGGGAGCCTGCCGCTCACCGACGCGCTGCTGCGCTCCGCCCCCTCGGGCGACCTCTTCGGCCTGTCGCAGAACGTGGGGATGGGCTGGGACGCGGCCGGCTCGGCCGATCCGCAGTACCTCATCCTCTCCACGCAGGGGGGGCTGCGCGCCCCCGACGGGGCGCCGGTGGCCCTCGGCTACCACACCGGCCACTGGGAGATCGGCCTGCTGGTGGAGGCCGCCGCGCGCGAGCTGCGCCGTCTGGGCACGATCCCCTTCGCCGGCGCCTGCTCCGATCCCTGCGACGGCCGCACGCAGGGGACGACCGGCATGTTCGACAGCCTCCCCTACCGCAACGACGCGGCGGTGGTGCTGCGCCGCCTGGCGCGGTCGCTGCCGCTGCGCCGGGGGGTGCTCGGGATCGCCACCTGCGACAAGGGGCTGCCGGCGATGCTCATGGCCGTGGCCGGCCTCGGCGATCTCCCCGGCGTGATCGTGCCCGGAGGCGTGACGCTCCCGCCGCGCGTCGGCGAGGACGCGGGGCGCATCCAGACGATCGGGGCCCGCTACGCGCTGGGGCAGATCTCGCTCGAGGAGGCGGCCGACCTCGGCTGCCGCGCCTGTGCGAGCCCCGGGGGGGGCTGCCAGTTCCTGGGCACGGCCGCCACGGCGCAGGTGGTGGCCGAGGCCCTCGGGCTCACCCTGCCGCACGCGGCGCTCGCGCCCTCCGGGCAGCCGGTGTGGCGCGACCTCGCGGTGCGCTCGGCCAGGGCGCTGGTGGCACTGGCGGCGTCGGGCGCGCGCACGCGCGACATCCTCACCCCCGCCGCGGTGCGCAACGCGATGGTGGTCCACGCCGCCTTCGGCGGCTCGACGAACCTCCTCCTCCACGTGCCGGCGATCGCGCATGCGGCCGGCCTCGAGCCCCCCTCGGCCGCCGACTGGATCGCCGTCAATCGGGCGGTGCCGAGGCTCGTGAGCGTGCTCCCCAACGGGCCGGTCCATCATCCCACCGTGCGCGTGTTCCTCGCCGGCGGCGTGCCGGAGGTGATGCTGCATCTGGAGGCGCTCGGCCTCCTCGACACCTCCGTGCGCACCGTGAGCGGCGCGACGCTCGAGGAGACCCTGGCGTGGTGGCGTTCGAGCGAGCGCCGGCAGCGCTTCCGCGCGATCCTCGGAGATCGCGACGGCGTCGACCCCGACGACGTCATCCTGCCGCCGGGGCGCGCGGCCGCCCGCGGCCTCCGCGGCACGCTCGCCGTGCTCCGCGGCAACCTCGCGCCCGAGGGGGCGGTGGTCAAGGCGACCGCCATCGATCCGGCCGTCGTGGATCCCGACGGCATCTACCGCCACGAGGGGCCGGCGCGCGTCTTCACGAGCGAGCGCGCGGGGATCGCCGCGATCAAGGAGGGGCGGATCGTCGCCGGCGACGTGATGATCCTCGCCGGCATCGGGCCGAT
>CAISKG010000028.1 GCA_903885855.1 uncultured Planctomycetaceae bacterium | reverse complement strand
TACACTCTTTCCCTACACGACGCTCTTCCGATCTCAGGGCGCGGGCCGCCGCGGCGATCGCGCCGGCGGCGTCGGCCCGGAAGGCGTCCGCCAGCGCCGGATCGAGCGCGGGATTGAAGGCCGTCGGCGGCAGCGTCACCGGCACGATCGGCGGCTGCCCCCCGCGCGCCAGGAACGCCGGCACACCCGGCGCCACGGGGCCGCGCGCGGTGTCGCGGTTGCGCTCGTCGCCGTCGGTGTAGAGCCAGGTCGGCGCGGCGGCCGTCTTGTCGTAGACGGTCACCGTGCCGAGGCGCTGGATCTTCCGCAGCGCGCTGTACTCGTATTCCTGGAACGGCCCCGGATCGGCCTCGCCCGGAAGCCGGTCCTGGCGGAGGCCGAGCGGCTCGAAGAAGGCCCGGAGGCGGAAGTAATCCTCCTGGGTGAAGGGGTCGAACTTGTGGTCGTGGCAGTGGGCGCAGTTGGTGGAGAGGCCGAGGAACGCCTTGCCCACGTGCTCGACGTTGGCGCGCATCCAGTCGTTGGGATTGAGGGCGTACCAGTTGCGCACCAGGAAGCCGGTGGCGACGCCCGCCTCGCGGTCGCCCGGATGGAGCTCGTCGGCGGCGAGCATGCAGCGCACCATCTCGTCGTAGCCGGTGTCGCGCTCGAGCGACCGCACGATCCAATCGCGCCAGCGCCAGATCTGCGGGGCGCTGTTCCACACGTCGGGCACGTGGCGGCGGCCGTGCCAGTCGGCGTAGCGCCACACGTCCATCCAGTGCCGCGCCCAGCGCTCGGCGTAGGCGGTGGAATCGAGGAGCCGGTCGACGGCGCGCTCGTAGGCGTCGGAGGCGGTGTCGGCGAGGAAGGCCTCGAGCGCCTCGCGATCGGGAGGGATGCCGACGAGGTCGATCGTCACCCGGCGCAGGAGCGTGGCCCGGTCGGCCTCCGGCTGCGGCGCGAGCCCCTCGCGCGCCAGCGCCTCGTCGATGAAGCGGTCGACCGGATGGGGCGAGGCACTCGCCCCCACCGGCGGCAGCGCGGGGCGCCGCGGCGCCACGAACGCCCAGTGGTCGCTGCCGTCGTCGATCGGCTGCGCCCCGGCCGGTGGGGCGGCCGGCGCCTGTCGGACGGCCGCCGCCGGGGCCGCATCCTGCCCCGGATCCCCGGCCCGGCCCGGGCCGCAGGCGGCCAGGAACGCGAGGATCGCGCCGAGCGGCCATGCGGCGCGGCGGCGGCCGTGGCACGCGACTCGAGGGATTCGGTGGAGAGCCATGGGAGCCACCCGTCGGCGCGGCGCGGGGAGAAGCCCCCGGCATCCCGCGAGCCGCGAGTATATCCCCCCCGCGCGGCCGCTCACTCCACCACGAGCGTCACGCGTGCCTCGCTGACCACCGGATGGCGATCGGCCTCGAGCGCCGTGGCGCGCAGCGTCACCTCCCAGATTCCCTCCGCCGCCGGGTCGTCGGGCACCGAAAGGTGCAACACCCCCTCCTCGACCTCGAGATCGCCGCGCGGCAGCGCCACCGGCTCGGCGCCGACGGCCGGGGGGCGCGCGCCGAGCCCTGCGCGCGCGGGCTGGACGCCGGCCACCTCCACCCGCGCCGGCCCCGC
>CAISKG010000027.1 GCA_903885855.1 uncultured Planctomycetaceae bacterium | reverse complement strand
GGCGCCACCACGCTCCGCGGTCGGGCCGGGCCGCCCCGTCGGCCGGCGGCGAGGAAGCGCGCCGAGGCCGCCGCCGCCTTGACGTGGAAGGCGATCCTCCCCGCGATGTCACCCACCGACATCGTGCCGCCGGGCTTGCCGAGGACGTCCACCGCCCCCGCCTCGAGGGCCTCGAGCGCCGCCTTCGAGCCGGCCTGCGTCAGCGAGCTGACCACCACCACCGGCATGGGGTGGTGCTCCATGAGGATCCGGAGGAAGGTCATGCCGTCCATCCTCGGCATCTCCAGATCGAGCGTGAGCACGTCGGGCTCGAGGCGGACGATCTTCTCGCGCGCCACGTAGGGATCGCAGGCCGTCCCCACCACCTCGATCTCCGGGTCGAGCGCCAGCGCCTCGCTGAGCGCCTTGCGCACCAGCGCCGAATCGTCGACGACGAGGACGCGCACGCGGCGCGGCACGGCGGTCATGCGTCCTGCCCTCCCCGGCCCGGTCGTGCGGCGGTGCGGATCATGCGCGCCTCGTGTACACGCTCGGCGACACGGCGACGAGCCGGTGACGGATGCCGATCAGGCTCTCGGAATGCCCCACGAACAGGTGCCCCCCGGGGGCGAGCATGTCGGTGAGCCGCTCCACCAGCAGCTCCCGCGACGGCGCGTCGAAGTAGATCATGACGTTGCGGCAGAAGATCACGTCCTGCCCGGCGGCCACGGGATAGCCCTCCTGGAAGAGATTCACCCAGTGGACGGCGACGTGCCGGCGCAGCTCCGCCTTGACGCGCAGGTATCCCTCCCGCTCCCCGATGCCGCGCTGGAACCAGCGCTCGCGCCACTCCGAGGCCGGGAGCACCACCTTCTCCTCCTCGTAGATCCCCTGGCGGCAGCGGACGAGCATCCGCTGGGAGATGTCGGAGGCGTCGATGTGCCAGGAGAGCCACGGCCGGGTGCGGGCGAACTCCCCCAGCACGATCGCGAGCGAGTAGGCCTCCTCCCCCGAGGACGCGGCCGCGGTCCACAGGCGCAGCGGCCGCAGGCTGCCCTGCACCCCCTCCGCCAGCCTGGGGAGGATGTCGCGGGCGAGGAGATCGAAATGGGCCGGCTCGCGGAAGAAGTGGGTGTGATTGGTGGAGATCAGGTCGATGAGCGAATCGACCTCGTCCCCTCCCTGCGGCGACTCCAACAGCGCGCAGTAGTCCTCGTAGCGGTCGAGCCCGAGTGCGAGAAGCCGCTGCCGCAGGCGCCCCGCCACGAGGCTCTGGCGGTCGGGGCCGAGGCGGATCCGGCTGCGCTCGTAGACGAGGTTCGCGAGGAACCCGAAGGCCCGCTCCGAGAGGGGGACGTCCGGAGGGATGAGCATGGCGATGACCGGGGCGTGCGGGGGGCCGGCGCCCGAGTCAGAAGTCCTTGAAGTTGCGATCCTCGGCGTCATCATACGCCCCCGCCGGCTCGGGCATGGGGATCGTGCCCGCCGCGCGGCGGGCGGGCGCCGCGGGCAGTGGCGGCTTGACGGGCGCCGGCAGCGCCGCGCGCCCGGCGGGGAGCGCGCGCGGG
>CAISKG010000026.1 GCA_903885855.1 uncultured Planctomycetaceae bacterium | reverse complement strand
CGACAGGGGCGCGCGGCCGAAGGGGGAGGCGTGCGCCCCGTGGCCGCCCGGATGGGCCGCCGCCGGCCGCGCCGCGAGCCCGACGGCGATCGCCGCGGCCAGCGCGATCCATCGCGTTGCGGCACGGCCGCCGCGGATCCCGTCCATCCCGAGCGCCGTCATCGGGCACCTCCTTCGGAATCGTCACGATCCCGTCCACCGCGCTGCCGCCGCTTCCCGCGCCCCGCCTTGCCGTCCGGCTCGGCTCCCTCGCGGAAGTCGGGATTCGGCGTGGGCAGCTGCGCGTCGACCAGCGCCAGTCGCTCGGCGAGGAGCAGCCCGAGGCGCTCGGCCTCCTCCGGCCGTGCGGCGGCGAGGTCGTCGCGCTCCCCTGGATCGCGCACGAGATCGAAGAGCTTCCGCGAGTGATCCTCGTGGAACTCGATCAGCTTCAGGTCGCCGAGCCGCACCGCGCTGTGCGGCGTGTGGCCGCTCTGGTAGTGGGGGAAGTGGAAGAGCACCTCCGGGCGTGGCCGCTCCACGACCCCGGTGCCCCCCGCGGCGAGCACCCCCGCGAAACTCCCCCCCTCGAGGTCGGCCGGAAGGCGGTCGCGCGGCACGCCGGCCCACTCGGCGAAGGTGGGGAGGAAATCCCATCCGACGATCGGCACCCGGCAGAACGCGTCGGCCGTCACGCCGGGCCCACGGACGATGAAGGGGACGCGGATCCCCCCCTCCCACAGCGATCCCTTGCCGCCGGACAGCCCCTCGCCCCGGCCGCGCCCGCCGCCACCGCCGGCGCCGTTGTCGGAGGTGTAGATCACGTACGTCTCCCCGCCGAGCCCGAGGGCGTCGATGGCGTCGAGCACCCGCCCCACCGCCTCGTCGAGGTCCTCGGTGATCGCGGCGACGTCGGCCCGCTTGGCGGCGCCGCCGGCGGCCAGGCTCGCGTACTTCGCCTTCGTGGCGGCCCGGGCGTTCTCGGCCGCATGGAGGGCGTTCCAGGACAGCTGCACGTAGAAAGGCGTGCCGGCGTCGCGGGCACGCTTCATGAAGGCCGCGGCGCGGTCGGCCATGCCGAACAGGTCGACCGGATTGGGATCGGTGAACTTGAAGGCCTGCTCGTTGCCGACGTCGCCGTCGTGCTCGTCGTAGCCGTGCCGCCCGGGGCCGCCGCCGGAGATGTGCCACTTGCCGTAGTGGGCCGTGGCATAGCCCGCGTCGCGGAGCACCTCGCCCACGGTCACGAGATCACCGTCGATCGACTTCACGAGCCGCGGCTCGACCAAGCGGCGGCCCGTCTCGGCGGGGGCGGCCTTCGTCCAGTGCAGCGCCGCCGGCGTCCGCCCGCACTGGATCGAGATCCGCGACGGCGAACAGACCGGCCCCGGGGCGTAGGCGTCGGTGAAGCGTGTCCCCTGGCGCGCGAAGGCCTCGAGCCGGGGCGTATGGAAGACACGGCTGGACGATCCGGCGATGTCGGGCGCCATGGCCACCGAGAGGCCGTCCCAACCCTGGTCGTCGGCCAGCATGAGGACGATGTTCGGCGGCGCCCCCCGAGCCGGCGCGGACAGCGGCACCGCCAGGGCGACAAGGCAGGCGAGCCAGCGCACGCCTATGCGGAGTCGTGGAGACGTGGTCATCGGGTTTCCGGCCGCGGCCGCTCCTCGTTGCCCCGCCGACCCTGCTTCCCGTCGGGGCCCTTGCCCCCACGGCCGCCGCCGGGGCGCCGGGAAGGCCCCTGCGGCACGACGTCGTTGAGTCCGGTGAAGTCCTCGCGGGCCTTGCCGTCGGGCGGCGCCGCGACGACCTTGCGGAAGACGACCACGTTGTCGAGGGCCAGGTCGTCCGACCAGATGAAGCGGGCACCGGAGAAGTCGGTGTCGTGGTAGGGCTGCTTCGGGCCCACCTCCTCCTCCGTGTACTCCCGGGCCGCCGGCCACGCGGAGTCGTCGAAGCCGACGGCGAAGACGCCGTCCGGAATCGGCTCCTCCTCCACGCGCGGATTCGCCGTGTCGCCGCCGACCGGCCCGCGCGAGAAGCACTTCACCTTCCAGGACGCGTCGGTGACCGTGCCGTCGCCGAACTTGAGCACGAACCCGGCGTCGCCGACGTTCGTGTTGGCGTACTCCATGCCCGTCGCCGGGTCGAAGTTGTCGCGGGCGAGGACGGCGATCGTCATCGGGTAGGTGGGGAGGAGGTCGACCGACACCACGTTATGCGGGATGAAGCGGATCGGATCGACCGCCACCAACTCGCCGTTGACGTAGAGCATGAACCAGTTGTCGGCGTACATGCTCGCGCGGATCGTGTCGTCCATCGAGGGCTTGCGCATGGCGCGCCCGGCAGGGGGCTGGGCGGCGGCGGCCGCCACCACCGCGAGGCCCGCGAGCAGGGGGACGCATCGACCGACGACGGCGCGGGCAGGAAGGGCATCCATGGGAAACCTCGGAAGGGACGGCGGTGGCGATCCAACCGGCGGCGGCGCCGGTCATTCCCAGTGCAGCGGGCGGTCGGGGGCGTGGTGGGAGGCATGGTCGAAGAAGGATGGGCCGAGGTCGTCGCGCGACTCGAGTTCGAGCACGACGGACCGCGGGCCGGCGTCGGCAGCGCCGACGGCGTCGTCCGCATCGAGCCCGTCGATCGCGATCGACAGCGGCGTGCCGCCGGCGTCGAAGCGGATCGCCACGCGCGCCGGGCCGCGCCGCCGGCGGTCGTCGCGCTCGGCGACGAGGACGCGCGAGCCGTCGGCGGCGGTCCCCTCGAGGGTGAGCCGGTAGCCACGGCGAAGGCGGAGGAGATTCTCGGGGAGGGCGATGAAGGGGATGTCGACCCCTTCCCCGGGCACGCCGCGCCGATAGCGGGCGGCGTCGCGGCTCACGTGGACGCGGCCGGTGGGGGGCACCGACCATCCGACGCTGCCGTCGCTACCGTCGACGTGCCGGGTGCCGTCGCCGAAGGTGCGCACGAGGACGAAGCGGTCGGCGCCGCGCACCGAGAGGCGGGCGCCGTCCACGCCGGGCTTGCGCCCCCCCGCCTCCGACGCCACCACCCGCGGCCCACCGGGCCCGTGATCGACGACCCGCACGGCGTAGGTGCGGTCGCCGACGCCGGAAACCCGCGCGAGCCGGTCGAGCGCCGCCGCGGCGGTGGCCGGCTCCGGCCGGAAGGCCACCATGACGCAGAGCAGGGCGACGGCCGCCAGCGCCGGCAGCGCGAGCCAGGAGAGCGAGCGCTTCCGGGCGGCGACGGGCGGTGCCGGGAGAACGCGCCCTTCACCGGCGTCCGCCGCCTCGACCCGGAGGAGGTCGCGCAGCCGGTCGTGGACGAGCACCCCGCGCGCCATCCGCAGGGCGGCATCGGGATCGCGGGCCACGCGTCGGCCGAGGCGGCGCTCCTCCGCTGCGTCGAGCGTGCCGTCGAGCCAGCCCTCCACGAGGGCGTCGAGATCGTCGGGGAGGCGGGCGTCGCTCATGCCGGCTCGGCCTCCCCCTCGATGCAGGCGCGGAGCCTGGCCCGGAGGCGCTCGAGCGCCTTGGCGACGGAGTTGGCCTGCATCCCCAGCCGGGCCGCGATCGCCGCCGGCTTGAGATCGTCGACGTAGCGCAGCCGGCACAGCTCGCGGGCCCGTCCCTCGAGCCGGGCCACGCATTCCGCGAGCCGGTCGAGACGGCGGTATTCCGCGGCGGGGATCTCGGCGAAGGCCACGGCGAGCCCCTCCACCGCGTCGCTGTCGAAGCGCACGCGCTCGCGCTTCCGGCCACGCAGCCACACGCCGACCCGGTTGCGCGCGATCCCCATCGCCCAGGGGATGAAGGGACGGGCCGGGTCGTAGCGGTCGAACGACTCGAGCACCGCCACCGCCACCTCCTGCAGGATGTCGTCGCGCTCGCGGAAATCGCGCACCACCGCGGTGAGGAAGGCCGCCACCGCGGGCTGGGCGAGCGTCCATTCGCGCGTCACCTGCCGGAGGCGGTCATCCATCGGGGGGGCTCGCATCGAGGGGCGCGGGGACGGAATCCAGATCGGGCGGCGTCGGCCGGGGTGCCGGCCTGCCGATCATTCCTTGTCGCGGGAGGGGAAATCGTGACAGCGGCGGCCGTGCGGCCCGCGATATCCGGCCGGGCGGGGGAGCCCCCCGGTCGCTCTGGCCGGCGCTCCCAGGGCCACGCCCCTCACGTCACCGGGGGGGCGGGTTCGCCCGGGGGCGGGGCGCGGCGGCGCCACCACCCGGCCAGTGCGCTGCCGATGCAGGAGTGGACGACGCTCGAGATCGCGCAGGGCACCGCCGTGAGCGGATCGGCGGGAAAGTGCT
>CAISKG010000025.1 GCA_903885855.1 uncultured Planctomycetaceae bacterium | reverse complement strand
GGTGCCGGCGGCATGGTTCGCGCCGCCGCGCGTCGCCGACGAGCCGGCGGTGCTCGCCGGCACCGTCGCCGAGGCGTTCGTGCGCCGGGCGCTCGTCGAGCCCGCCCGGCCGGCGGTGGCCGACCGGATCTCGGGCGTCCTCCCCTACCGCCGCCTGCTGGTGGGGGCGCGGCTCATGGCCCGGCGCTTCGCCGCCTGGCCCGAGGAGCACGTCGGCGTGATGCTGCCGGCGAGCGTGGCGGCGGATCTGGTGTTCTTCGCCCTCCACCTGGCGGGCAAGACGCCGGTGATGATGAACTGGACCACCGGCCCGGCCAATCTGGCCCACGGCGTGCGCGTCACCGGGACGCGGCGGATCGTGACCTCGAAAAAGCTCGTCGACCGCCTCGGTATCGAGGTCGAGGGGGCGGGCTACGAGTTCCTGGAGACGATCCGCGGCGGCATCGGCAAGGCGGAGCAGGCGGCGACGCTCGCGGCCACGGCGCTGGCGCCGTCGCGCGTGCTGCGCGGCCTGCCGCGCCAGGATCCCGACGCGCCGGCGGTGTTCCTCTTCACGTCCGGATCCGAGAGCACGCCGAAGACCGTGCCCCTCTCGCACACCAACCTGATCACGAACATCGGCGACGCCCTGGAGGTGCTCGAGGCCGGCCCGGGCGACTCGCTCCTGGGGTTTCTGCCCCCCTTCCACAGCTTCGGGCTCACCGGCAACGTCCTCTTCCCGCTCCTCTCCGGGATCCGCAGCGTGCGCCACGCCGACCCCACCGACGCCCGCGGGCTGGTGGACGTCGTCCGTGCCTTCCGCCCGTCGCTCCTCTTCACCACCCCCACCTTCCTCTCCTACATGCTCGCCGTGTCGGGCCCGGACGACCTGCGCAGCCTGCGGCGCGTGATCACCGGCGCGGAGAAGTGCCCCGACGACGTCTTCGACCGCACGCAGGCCCTGGCGCCGGAGGCGGTGATCCTCGAGGGCTACGGGATCACCGAGTGCTCGCCGGTGGTGGCGGCCAACCGGGTCGGCGACCGCCGGCGCGGCTCGGTGGGGCGGCCGGTGAGCAACGTCGACATCCGCGTGGTCGACGTGGATAGCGGCGTGCCGGTGCCGCCGGGGGAGACGGGCATGCTGCTGGCCTCCGGCCCGTCGATCTTCTCCGGCTACCACAACCACGACGGGCCGTCGCCCTTCGTCGAGCTCGAGGGGCGGCGCTGGTACCGCACCGGCGACCTGGTGACGACCGACGCGGAGGGGTGGATCGCCTTCCGGGGCCGTCTCAAGCGTTTCCTCAAGGCGGGCGGGGAGATGATCTCGCTGCCGGCGCTCGAGGAGCCCTTCGCCCGGCGCTTTCCGCCCGACGAGAACGGCCCGCGCGTCGCCGTGGAGGGGATCGAGACGCCCGGCTCGCGGCACATCGTCCTCTTCACCACCTTCGCGCTGCCGCTCCGCGAGGCGGCGCAGATGCTCCTCGACGACGGCCTCCGCGGCGTGATGCGGCTCGACGAGGTGCGCGTCCTGCCGGCGATCCCGGTCCTGGGCACCGGCAAGACCGACTACAAGGAGCTGCGCCGGCTCGTGACCGAGGCCCACGACGCCGCGGGGGGCGGCGGCTGAGCGCCGGCCGCGCAGGAACACCACCGGGAGCGCCCCCGTGCGACTGCGGATCCTCGCCTTCGGCCTGCTCTGTCTGGCGACGACGGTCGCCGCGCTCGTCGTGCGCGCCCGGGGCGGGCCCGACGGCGGGCCCGACGGCGGTCCTTGGGGCATGGCGCTTGCGATCCTCGGCGGCGCGTGGGCCGCGGCGGTGGTGCTCGACGTCGTGATCCACGCCTGCCGTGGCCAGGGGCAGGCCTGCCGCGTCTGCGGCCACGCCCGCCCCATGCGGTCGTTCCGGATGGAGGGGCCCTGCCCGCGGTGCGGGGAGTGAATCACGCCGCGGAAGCACGCGGCTGCGGGATGGATACCGCGGGCTGACGCACGGCTGTGCGGGCCCGTTCGGCGGATCGGCAGGCGAAGGAGGACGTGACCGTGGAGCAACGCGAACCGAGCGGGCCAGGTGTGCCGGAGATCCTTCCCGCCAGCGGCGCGTTCGACTCGGCGGCCGGCCGCATCGAACTCGAGCGCGGGTATCCCAGCGCGGAAACGGTGAGCCGCGTCTACGACGCCATCGATTTCCAGCGCGCGTGCCAGGGGTATCTGTGGGCGTTGCCGATCTCGGCCATGGCCGAGTGGCAACGCGAACACCGTGACACGTTCGGCGCCGGCAACCTCGACTACGTCGACTACGCCACCTTCGCCGACAAGCTCGGGCTGCTCACTGCCAATGCCACAACCCCCTACGTGATGGCCTTCCCGTCGATGAAGGAGACGGGGCCGCTCGTGATGGAGGTGCCTGCGGGGGCGACAGCCGGGGGCGTCACCGATTTCTGGCAGCGCCCGCTCACCGACTCCGGGCAGACCGGCCCCGACAAGGGGCGCGGGGGCAGATACCTCGTCCTCGGCCCCGGGCATCCCGACATGCGTCCCGACGGCTACTACGTCGTCCGCTCACCGACGATGAACGTCTGGTTCGCCCACCGGGCGCTCGAGGCCGACCCGGAGCGTGCCCGCGCCACCGTGGAGGCCCTGCGCATCTACCCGTACGCCGACCGGCACGCTCCCACGCCGACGCGGCATCTCCGCCCCGAAGGGCGTCCGTGGACCGGCGAGCAGCCGCGCGGCATGGCGTTCTGGGAGGGGCTCGCGCGGATCATCGACGAGAGCCGGTCGAAGAACGCGATCGGATGATCCTCGGCATGCTCGCGCCGCTGGGCATCGAGAAGGGGCGGCCTTTCGTCCCGGACGACCGCCGGCGGGCGATCCTCCTCGAGGGCGCGCTGGTCGGCGAGGTCATGGCCCGCACCATCGCCTTCGCCAAGCGTTTCCCGGGGGTGAGCGTCTGGCCGGAACGGGGCTGGGAGTTTTCCCTCTGCCTCTCCGAGACCTCGCAGGAGGTGCCCACCCGGACGCAGTTCGACGAGAGGACGAGCTGGTTCTACGAGGCGGTGGGCGTGTCGGTGGGCATGATGGGGCGCGCCGTCGGCGCCGGGCAGGTCTATCTGGAGGCGTCACGGGATGCCGCGGGGCGCTGGCTCGACGGGGGGAAAACCTATCGCCTCCGGGTGCCACCGCAGGTGCCGGTTGCCCAGTTCTGGTCGGTGACGGCCTACGACAATCAATCACGCTGCTTCGTCGACACCGGCGTGCAGCCGGATCGGTCATCGCGGGACGCGATCGAATCCCGTGTCGACGGGGCGGTCGACCTCGGCTTCGGTCCGTCGTGCCCGCCGGGAACCCCGCCGTCGAACTGGATCCGCACCGTTCCCGGTCGCGGATGGTTCGCCTACTTCCGCCTCTATGCCCCGACGCAACCATTCTTCGACCGTACGTGGACGCTGTCCGACATCGAGGAAGTCTCCTGACCGCTCCGAGTGACCCTTCGTGGGCCGCCGCCGGCCGCTCGCCCCTCGATCCTGGAGACCCGTGACGATGTCGTTCCACCCCGCCGTGCCGATCCTGCGCAGCTTCGATGAGGCCCGCGCGAAGGAGTTTTACGTCGGCTTCCTCGGCTTCACGGTCGACTTCGAGCACCGCTTCGAGCCCGACATGCCCCTCTACATGGGGATCTCGCGGGGGGCGTGCCGGATCCATCTCTCCGAGCACTTCGGCGACGCCGCGCCGGGAGCGCGGGTGAGGATCGAGGTCGACGACGTGCGGGCGCTGTGCGCCGTGCTCGTGGCGAAGGCCTCCCGCAACGCCCGCCCCGGCTGCGACGACATGGACTGGGGCGCCACCGAGATGACCATCCACGACCCCTTCGGCAACCGGCTCACCTTCTGGTCGCCGCTGCCGCCGCGGGCCTGACCGCCCGGCGGGCTCACTCCGGCCGAAACACGGCCCAGGCGAAGCCCCGGGCGGGAATGGAGAGGGTGAGGCGGGCGCGGCTCGCCCGGTCGAGCGGCAGCCGCACCGGTGGCGCGCCGCCGACGCTCGCCCGGCAGGCGTCCACGAGCCCCGCGTAGTGGAGGGGCACGACGATCGTCCGCTCGATCGGCTCGTCGAGCGGATTGAAGACGGCCAGGAGCGCGCGCTCGTCGAGCCTCGGATGGACGTGCAGCATGCCGTCCCAATCGCGGCCGTCGGCGCGGCGGAGGTGGATGACGTCGCTCTCCAGGATGTCGCGGTGCGCCTTGAACCAGGCCACCTCCTCCCGCACCATGTCGCGCGTGGCGTCGGTGTCGAAGAGCCGCGGGCCGCGGTAGCAGGCCTGCACGCCGAAGGCGAGATTCGAGCGGAGCATCGTGCGGTAGTGGTCGAGGTGCTCCGCGAGCGGCTCGATCGTCGCGGCCGCCCCGCCGCCGTGGTACTGCGCCAGCGGCACGAACATCCACCCCATCGAGGGCGTGCGCTCCCAGGTGCCGTCGAAGATGTTCTGCCGCGTGTGGATCACCTGCTCGGCCCGCGGCAGCGACCAGTTGGTCTCGCGGTAGCCCATCCCGCACTTGTTCGATCCGGCGAGGAAGTAGTGGTCGGGGACGTTGAGGTAGACCCCGCGGGCGCGGCAGCGGGCGTACCAGTCGCGGATGATCCGCCACTGCGCCCACTGCGAGTCGTCGAGGCCGCGCTGCAGCGGCGGGCGCGGCGTGACGTCCCAGTCGCCGGGGTAGGATCCGTCGTGCTCGAGGACCATGAAGCCGGTGGTGTCGTAGAGCGTCTCGAGCTGGCGGAAGTAGGCGAGGCCCCAGTCGCTCGTCAGCGCCGGCGCGTGGCCGAAGGTCGTCTTCTCCCCCGCCAGCGGGACGACGTCGTTGCCGCCCCCGATCCGGCGGCTCGAGAGGAGCGAGTAGGCGCCCAGATCGACGCCGCGGATGCGGGCGTGGTCGGCGAGGTCCTTCCAGCGGGCGAGATGCTCGGGGGAGCCGTTCTCGGCGTCGAAGCCGGAGCCGAAGGAGAGGATCACCATCTCGAAGCCCACCTCGGCCGCCTGGTCGATCGCCCGCCGCACCGCCTCGGGGCGTGAATCGAGGAGGTGGTGCATGAGGGGGTTCTCGGTGACCCACGGCGCGAGCGTTCGCTTGAAGCGCCGAACCGCCAGCCCGCGCCGCTCCCGGTCGCTGGAGTCGTGGACGAGCACGAACGCCCGGAACGACTCGAACGACCCCCCCGGTGCGATCTCCTGCGCCGGCCCGCGGAACGGCGCCACCTCGAGCACGCAGGGCATCTTCTTCTCGTAGTTGACCTGCGTGCCGAAGGCCGGATCCTCGCGCCAGCGCACCGCATGGCGGCAGGCGTGCTCGTGGCCGAAGCCGCCGAAGGCCTGGTCGGTCTCGACGTGGAGGCAGTCGGGATGGGGGAGGACGACGCCGGGCGCGTCGTCGACGGGGTTGGCGTGCTCGACGATCGCCAGCGATTCGACCGTGAACCGGTCGACGGTGATCGGGGCCGAGGAGTGGTTGGTGACGACGATCCACTTCGAGAAGGCGGGCAGGCCATCGTAGAGCTCGTAGTGGACGCGCACGGTGAACGGCGGGGCGTCGCCGGGGGGGGCGAAGTCGAGGCTCACCGACACTCCCGGCGGAGGCCAGGCGGCGTCGGGGGCGTGGTGCCGCACGCGCTTCCAGCGGAGGCGCTCCTCGGTCGTGCCGGTGGCGACGGCGGTGAGGCGGAGGGCGTCGGGGTCGGCCGCCATCGCGTCGGCCCATGCCGGAAGGAGGAACGCGCGGTTGGGCTGGCCCACGAGCCCGCCCACGGCGTGCGCGACGCCGTCGATCGTGACGCGCGCCTCCGGCTCGACCGCGCGGAGGAGGCTGCGGCCCCCGACGAGATCGTCGAGGGCGACGGTGGCGGTGCCGGCGCCGGTGCGGATCGTGCGCCGCACCAGGCCGTTGTCGAGCACGATCGCGGCGCCGTCGGGCGACCGCTCCGCGCGGGCGACGAACGACGCGGGGTCGACGAGCCAGTCGGTCGCGGTGGCGTCCGCGGGGCCGGCGGCCGGGTCGGAGGCCTCGGCGGGCGCGCCGCGGCAGACCGGCGGACGGCACGTCACGGCCAGCGACAGCAGCAGGAGCGCCGCGGCGGGCACGCGCGGCGAGACGGGGGACGGCGGACAGCGCATCGGGGGCCTCCGGGGGTGGGCCGGGGCGCGGGGCCCCGTCAGGCGATCCGGTCGAACTCCCACCCCTTACGGTACTCGCGCGAGAGGAATCGCTCCGCGTCGGGGGCGTTCGGGATCTTCAGGGCCGCCGCGTCCCACTCGAGCTTCTTGCCCGAGCGGTAGGCGACGTTGCCGAGGTGGTTGGCCTCGGTGAGGGGGCCGGAGTAGGTGAAGGGGCAGGTGGTGGGAGCGCCGGTCTTGCAGGCGTGGAGCCATTCGGCGTGGTGGCCGAGCGACGGCGGGATCGACTCCGGCGGCCGCTTGAAATCGCGCACGTCGGGGCCGAAGAGGAGGAGGTGGCGGCCGTAGTCGGCCAGCAGCATCCCCTGCGACCCGACGAACAGGCAGCCGGAATCCCAGCGTGGGATCGTCCCCTCCTGCCAGAGCTGCGGCTTGTCGGCTCCCTGGTACCAGGTGAGGGCGAGCGGGGCGCGGTCGTCGCGCGGGCCGTACTCGTACTTCACGTGCATGCTCGCGGGGGCCAGCTCGGGGTGCGGCGGCGGCCCGAAGGCCTCGATCGTCTTCGGGGCGTCGAGGTCGAGGGCCCAGAAGGGGAGGTCGATCCAGTGGCTGCCGAGATCGGACATCGTGCCGCTGCCGAAATCCCACCAGCGGTACCACTTCGGCCCCGGCCAGTAGACCTCGTGGAAGGGGCGCTCGGGGGCGGGGCCGAGCCACAGGTCCCAGTCGAGCCCCTCCGGCACCGGCGTCGACCCGGCGGGGCGCTCCTGCACCGCGACGATGTCGCCGTACTTCTTCGCATCCTCCGGCGACTGCCGCCCCCAGGCCCGGCCCACCCAGCAGTGGACCTCGCTCACCGCGCCGATCGCGCCCCCCTTCACCAGCTCCACGACGCGCCGGTAGTTGGCGTCGGCGTGGATCTGCGTCCCCATCTGCGTGGCCACGCCGGCCCGTCGGGCGGCGTCGGTGACGACGCGCGCCTCGCGCACGTTGTGGGTGAGCGGCTTCTCGCAGTAGACGTGCTTCTTGGCCAGCAGCGCCGGCAGGGTGGCGAAGGCGTGGGTGTGCTCGGTGGTGCTGACGACGACGGCGTCGTAGGCGCCCGCCGCGAGCTCCTCGTAGAGGCGGCGGTAGTCGGTGAAGGCCTTGGCCTTGGGAGCCTTGGCGAGGGCCCCGGCGAGCGTCTTGGCGTTGACGTCGCAGACGGCGACGATCTCCTCCCCCATCACGGCGTCGAGGTTCCCGCCCCCCCGGCCGCCGCAGCCGATGACCGCCATGCGGAGTTTCTCCGCCCGGTTCTCGGCGCGGACGATCGCGGGCGCGGCGATCGCGCCGACGAGCGCCGTCCCGGCGGAGAGCGTGCCGCCGAGGAAGCGGCGCCGCGTGGCATCGGCGGGCTGGCTGGCCGCGACGGCGGCGGGCTCGAGCGGAGCGCGGCGGGCGTGGTCGGTTCGCGACGGCATCGGAGATCCCCCGGGAGGAGCGGCGGCGGGTGCGGGCGGGGCGGCG